>NZ_JBEZKW010000017.1:1019-141643 GCF_040651795.1 Streptomyces sp. NPDC048361 | reverse complement strand
GGCCGGGGGGCTCTCGACGTGCTGGGCGGGGGCCGCGGGTGGGGGGCCCGGGGACCGGCCCCCCCCCCCCCGCCGCAAGGGCAAAGCACCAAGAAAACCCACACACCCACCCCCCCCCCGCACCCCCCCCCCCGGCCCCGCCCGCGTCCTGACCCCCTGCGCTGCCTCTCTGCTGCACCTCCCCCACCCCTCCGCTGCCGCGCCGCTCCTCAGCCGGCCGAGCCCGGCAGGGTCGTCGTGGTGAGTGTTCCGGCCGGGACTCCGGCAAGTGCGCCTTCGAAGGAGTCGCGCCAGACGGGCCCCGCGAGGGTGCCGCCGAAGGCCTGGCCGACGGTGGTGCCGCCGATGCTCTGGCCGTCGAGGTCGTGCGGGCTCCTCGTGTCGCTGACGACGGCCGCCCCGGACAGCTCGGGCGTGAACCCGGCGAACCAGACCTGCTTGCTCTCGTCGGTGGTGCCGGTCTTGCCCGCGCTGTCGCGGTCGGTGAGCCCGGCGGGCTTGCCGGTGCCGTCCTGCACGACGCCCAGGAGCATCGTCGTGACGGTGTCGGCGGTCTGCGGGGACATCACCTGGTGACAGTCGGCCTGCGGCACCGCGATGCCGGCGCCGTCCGGCTTGGTCACCGCGGTCACCGCGACCGGGGTGCAGTACGTGCCGTGGTTGGCGAAGGTCGCGTACACGTTGGCCATCTCCAGCGGCGTCAGGTCGTTGCTGCCGAGCGTCAGCGAGGGGACCACCTGGAGCTTGGTGCCGCCCGCCTGGGCGGTGATGCCGAGCGAGTTGGCCATCTTCGCCACGTCGCACAGCCCGGTGTCGGCCTCCAGCTCGGCGAAGTAGGTGTTGACGGACTGGGCCATGGCGTCCGGCATGGCGAACGGGCCGACCAGCGAGTGGCTGTCGTTGTGGACCTCGCCGTTCTCCGGGTAGGTGTTGCCGGCGCAGTCGGACATGGCGGGCCAGGGCATGGAGTACGGCGCGGGGTACTGCTGGCTCGGGCTCGTGCCCTTCTCCAGGGCCGCGGCCGCCACGATCGGCTTGAACGTGGAGCCGGTCGGGAAGCCCAGGCCGCCGCCCATCTTCGTGCCGACGTTGAGGTTGATCTCGGCCTGGTGCGCGCCCAGGCCGTAGTCACGGCTCTGGCCCATCGCGACGATCTTGCCGGTGCCGGGCTGGACGAGGCTCATCACCGCGGCGGCGTCGTCGGTGGTGTACGCGTGTGAGGTCACCGACTCCTGGAGGGACTTCTGTGCCTTGGGCGACAGCGTCGTGTGGATCTGGAGCCCGCCCCTGCTCCACAGCGCCCGCCGCTCGGTGGCCGTCTTGCCGAACGCCGGGTCGGCGAGGACGGTGCGGTGTACGTAGTCGCAGAAGAAGCCCTCGCCCTGGTGGGCGGTGATGCAGCCCTGTCGCGGCGCGCGGATCCGGAGCTTGATGGGCGTGGCGATCGCCTGCTGGGCCTGGGCGGCGGTGATCGAACCGTACTCGGCCATCTTGTTCAGGACGGTGTCGCGGCGCTGCTTGGCGAGGTCCCCGTTGGTGACCGGGTCGTACATGGACGGCGACTGGACGAGCCCGGCCAGCAGGGCCGCCTGGGGCAGGGTCAGGTCCTTGGCGTGCACGCTGAAGTAGCGCTCGGACGCCGCCTCGATGCCGTACGCCTGCTCCCCGAAGAACGTGATGTTGAGGTAGTTGGTGAGGATCTGGTCCTTGGGGAGGGTCTGTTCGAGCTCGATCGCGTACCGCAGCTCCTGGATCTTGCGGCCGATGGTCTGGCGCTGGGCTTCGAGGACCGCCTTCTGGTCACTGCCCGCCTGCTCGACGAAGACGTTCTTGACGTACTGCTGGGTGAGGGTGGAGGCGCCCTGCGCGACGCTTCCGCTGGCGGCGTTCTTGTTCAGCGCGCGCAGCACGCCCTGGAGGTCCACGGCTCCGTGCTGATAGAAGCGGTTGTCCTCGATGTCGACGAGCGCCTTGCGCATGACCGGTGCGATCTGGTCGCCTGGTATGACGGTGCGGTCGCGGTCGTAGACCGTGGCTATGAGCCCGCCGTCGGCGTCGTAGATCTTGGAAGCCTGGGACAGCGGCGGTGTCTTGAACTCGTCGGGCAGGCTGTTGAAGCTCTCCGCCGCGGATTTGGCGCCCACCCCCAGCGCTCCCGCCACCGGCAGCGCGATGCCGGCGGCCAAGGCGCCCGCCAGGACGCTCACTGCGAGGAAGCGAAGGGCACGGGTGAACGCGGATCCAGGGGTCGAGGATCCGTCGGCCGATGATCCGGCCGGGCGGGAACGCGTGAAGGGCATACTGCGAAAGATACGCAGTACACCTATGAGTCAACTCATGGTCCCCCGCATTCGCATCACCTCGCGGCTCCGCGCCCTCGCATCACCTCATGGTTCCCGCCGCCTCGTCACCGATCCGGTGCCGGAGGTGGTCGTAGGCCCAGGAGGCGAGGGTGGTCGGGGTGGTGGTCCGCACCGTGCGCGGCTGCTCGGGTACGAAGTCCTCGCGGAGTCCGGTCGACATGCCGAGCACCGCTTCGACCAGGCCGTCGGTCATCCCGGCGCGGTGGAGCTGGGCGCGCATCGCGTCGTCCGTGATCCGCTCCACGCCGATCGTGCGTCCCGTCGCGGCGGTGAGGAGGTGGGCGACCTCGCGCCAGGTGAGGTCGGCGGGGCCGTGGACCGCCTGGACGCACCGGCCGGACCAGGTGGGCGAGAGCAGCCGGCCGGCGGCCACCTCGGCGATGTCGCGGGGCGCGACCCAGGCCATGGGCTGGTCGAGGGGGAGGATGACCTGGAGCGTGCCGGCGCGCAGCGCGTCGAGTTGCAGTTCGAGGTTGGTGAAGAAGTAGCCGCAGCGCAGATGGGTCACGTCGATGCCGAGGGCGTCGAGAGCGGTTTCCGTGTGGGCAAGTCCGTCGATCTCGCCCGCGCCCTGGCGTTTTTCGGCGCCGACGCTGCTCTGGAAGACGACACGGCCGATCCCGTTCTCGGTGACGGCGCCGACCACGCTCGCGGTGGCCCGCGCGTAGTCGGCGAGGGGATCCTCGCTGCCGGTGGTGGGGTCCACCCAGAACAGGGCGTCCACGCCACGGGTGGCGGCCGCAACCGCAGCGGCGTCGTACTGGTCGACCCGTACGGCGTCCACGTCGTCCTTGACGCCGGGATCCAGCCGCGACGGGTCGCGCAGCAGCACGCGGGGCCGGACGCCGGCCCGCAGCAGTGCGGTGACGACGTGCCGGCCGACGTTGCCGGTCGGGGTGGTGACAGCGATCTGCATGATGTCCTCCCATGCCATGCGGCGGCGGTCGGCCGGACCCGGACGGCCCGGCTCGGTACCGGCCGCGCGCCACGGCGGCCGGTCGACGGCCGGGGCCGGAAACGCTTCGGCCGGTGAGCAGCCGTCGGCAGGATGACCGACGCCGGCGCGAGTGGCCGCCAGGAACACGCCTTCCCGGACAGGCCCGTCGAATGCCGATCGCGGGTTCCGGAGTCAAGGGCTCGCCCCACCTCATCGATGCGGCGGGGTGATTGACTGCGCGGCATGGATGCCGCAGCGACCGGATGGCCGGTGCCGGCATCTGGGACCGGACCTCCAACGCGACGGCGTGGCAGGCAGTTGGCGCCACAGCGGGCACGCGCTCAGCAAGCGCTCGGGGCGCCGGCCGCTCTCACCCCTGCAGTGCCGTACCGCAGCTCCAGCAGAAGCGCGCGCCGCGCTCGGTGGCGAGCCGGCCGCACTCCGGGCACACCTGCGCGAGCAGGCACGCCGCCTCGCCGCCCTCGTCGCTCGGCGGGCCGCCGATGGTGAGCCCCGGTCTGCGCCGGTGCACGGAGAGGTACCCCATGCCCTCGGTGCCGGCGACCAGGGCGCGCCGCGAACCTTTGGGCAGCCAGAGCGCCGTGACCGGGCGCAGCTCCTGGGTGCCCTCCTCGGTACGCAGGTGGCCGCCGCCTTCGAGGACGACCAGCAGGACGTCGAGGGCGAGGTCCGTGTGCTCGTCGATGGCGCGGCCGGGCGGCAGCCGCAGCAGGTTCGCGTCGAGCCCCCGGCCGCTCTCGCCCAGCCGCCACAGGGCGCCGCCGGCGTCCGGCGAGGCCGTCGCGAGGATCCGGCCGAGATCGGCCACCATCCGGGCACTTCGCTGTTCCATCAGTCCGTCACCCTCCCATTGACCAGCAGTGTTTCGCTCCGGTCGCCCCATCGGCCGAAGACACACATGCGTATTGCAAGTATTGCAAAGAGCAAGACAAAAAGCGTATAGCTCGCATCAACTCTCCGGAGTCGCCCCCTCACCCACAGCTGCGCGCGTGCAGTCTGAAGGTGAAGCGGAACACCGGCCACCGTAAGGCAGAGCGGGGGCCCGGTGTGTTCCGGGCAGCCCTGAAAGGAGCGACGGTGTCAGTACGGCGCGGTGCCCGCATGGAAGCGGAGAAGGTGGCGGCCAACGCCACGGAACAGCTTCTGCGAGCGGGGCGGATACTGCGGCGGACCACGACGACACCGGATCTGAGGGCGGTCTACCGCGCCGATCAGAAGGTCAACGACGAGCCGTACCGCGAGCGTTGGGCCCACGACAAGGTGGTGCGCTCCACGCACGGGGTGAACTGCACGGGGTCGTGCTCGTGGAAGGTGTACGTCAAGGACGGCCTCATCACCTGGGAGACCCAGGAGACGGACTATCCCTCGGTGGGCCCCGACCGCCCCGAGTACGAGCCACGCGGCTGTCCCCGCGGCGCCTCCTTCTCCTGGTACACCTACTCCCCCACCCGCGTGCGGTACCCGATGGCCCGCGGGGTCCTGGTGGAGATGTACCGCGAGGCGAAGGCGCGCCTGAAGGACCCGGTGGCGGCCTGGGCCGAGGTCACCCAGGACCCCGAGCGGCGCCGGCGCTACCAGTCGGCCCGCGGCAAGGGCGGCCTGGTGCGGGTCGGCTGGGACGAGGCCCTGGAGATGGCGGCCGCCGCGCAGGTGCACACCATCAAGACGTACGGTCCCGACCGGGTCGCCGGGTTCTCCCCGATCCCCGCGATGTCGATGGCCTCCCACACGGTCGGCGCCCGCTATCACTCGCTCATCGGTGCGCCCATGCTGTCCTTCTACGACTGGTACGCGGATCTGCCGATCGCCTCGCCGCAGGTCTTCGGCGACCAGACGGACGTCCCGGAGTCGGGTGACTGGTGGGACGCGGCGTATCTGATGCTGTGGGGCTCCAACGTGCCGGTGACGCGGACACCGGACGCGCACTGGATGGCCGAGGCGCGCTACCGGGGGCAGAAGGTGGTGGTGGTCTCCCCCGACTACGCGGACGCGACGAAGTTCGCGGACGAGTGGCTGCATCCGCACCCCGGCACCGACGGGGCGCTGGCCATGGCGATGGGCCACGTCATCCTCAGCGAGTTCTTCGTGAAGCGGCAGGTGCCGTACTTCGTCGACTACGTAAGGAAGTTCACGGACCTGCCGTTCCTGGTCGAGGTGACGGCGCAGGAGGACGGCCACAACGTCGCCGGGAAGTTCGTGACCGCGGACGACCTCGGGCTCGGCGACGAGCCGGGCGCGCCGGCCGACCGGTTCCGGCCGGTCCTGGTCGACGAGGTGTCCGGCAGGCCCGTCGTGCCGGGCGGCACGCTCGGCGACCGCTGGTCCAAGGAGGGCGAGGGGCGGTGGAACCTGGAGCTCGGCGACGTCGTGCCCGAGCTGACCTTCCACCGGTCCACGGGCGCCCTGAGCGCCGAGATCCTGCTGCCGCGGTTCGACCGGGCCGGCACGGTGCGGCGCGCGGTGCCGGTGCGGGAGATCGGCGGGCGCCGGGTGACCACGGTCTTCGATCTGCTGCTCGCCCAGTACGGGGTGTGGCGCGAGGGGCTCACGGGGCAGTGGCCCGTCGACTACGAGGACGCCTCGCAGCCGTGCACGCCCGCCTGGCAGGAGACCATCACCTCGGTGCCTGCGGGTGCGGTGGTACGGGCGGCCCGGGAGTTCGCGCACACCGCGGAGAAGACCCGCGGCCGCTGCATGATCGTGATGGGGGCGGGGACCAACCACTGGTTCCACTCCGACACGATCTACCGCTCCTTCCTTTCGTTGCTGCTCCTGACGGGGTGTCAGGGAGTCAATGGCGGCGGCTGGGCGCATTACGTGGGGCAGGAGAAGGTCCGCCCCTACACGGGCTGGCAGCAGATGCAGTCCGCGGCTGACTGGGTGCGCCCGTCACGGCAGATGGCGGGCACCCCGTTCTGGTACCTCCACACCGACCAGTGGCGGTACGAGAAGTACGGCGCGGACGCGCTGTCCTCGCCGGTCGGGCAAGGCCTCTTCACCGGGCGGCACACCGCCGACCTGGTCGCGCAGTCCGCGCGCCTGGGCTGGATGCCCTCCTATCCCACTTTCACCGCCAACCCGCTCGACCTCGGCGCCCGGGTGCACGCCAGTGGGCATGAGCCGGGCGAGTGGACGGCTACCGAACTCGCCGCAGGGCGACTGGAGTTCGCCGCTTCCGACCCGGACGCGCCGGCCAACTGGCCCCGGGTGCTCACCGTGTGGCGGGCCAATCTCATCGGCTCGTCCGCCAAGGGCAACGAGTTCTTCCTGCGCCATCTGCTCGGCACCAGCGACAACGCGTCGGCCGACGAGGCGAGCCCAGAGGAGCGGCCCCGCGACGTCGTGTGGCGTCAGGAGGCTCCGCGCGGCAAGCTCGACCTGCTGCTCGCCCTCGACTTCCGTATGACGTCCACGACGCTGATGGCGGACCTGGTCCTGCCGGCCGCCACCTGGTACGAGAAGCACGACCTGTCCAGCACGGACATGCACCCCTATGTGCACGCGTTCTCGCCGGCGATCGACCCGCCGTGGCAGGCCCGTACCGACTTCGAGATCTTCCACGGGCTCGCGGCCAAGCTCAGCGAGCTCTCGGCCGGCCATCTGGACACCGCCCATGACCTGGTTGCCACCGCCCTCCAGCACGACACCCCGGGCGAGATGGCCCAGCCCGGCGGTACCACTCCCGAGTGGCAGGGCGGCCCGCCCCCGGTGCCCGGGTTCAACATGCCGAACCTCACCCTGGTGGAGCGCGACTACACCTCCGTGGCCGACCGGCTCGCCGCGCTCGGACCGCTGGCCGAACAGCACGGCATGACGGTGAAGGGCGTCACCGTCCATCCCGGGCCCGAGATGCGCTGGCTGGCCAGCCGGTGCGGCACCAAGGCCGAGGGGCCGGCGAGCGGCAGGCCGCTCCTGGACACCGATGTGAAGCTGTGCGAGGCGATCCTGGCGCTCTCCGGCACCACCAACGGGCGGATCGCCGCCGAGGGGTTCGAGCAGCTCGCCCTGCGCTGCGGCCCCGAGAGCGCTCTCGTCTCGCTGTCGGAGACGGTCTCCGAGCGGCGGGTAGTGTTCTCCGACACCCAGCGCGGGCCCGTCCAGGTCGGGGCGAGCTTCGAGTGGTCGGGCAAGGAGGCCCCCGACCGCCGCTACTCCCCCTTCACGATCAACACCGAGCACCGCAAGCCCTGGCACACCCTCACCGGCCGCCAGCACTTCTACCTCGACCACGACTGGATGGCCGAGCTGGGCGAGCAACTCCCGCTGTACCGGCCCCCGTTGGACCTCGCGGCGCTCGGCGAGTACGCCGGGGCGCAGGAGCCCGGCGCCCGTTCCGTCGCGGTCCGCTACGTCACCCCGCACTCGAAGTGGTCCATCCACTCCGAGTACCAGGAGAACCTCCTGATGCAGACCCTGGCGCGCGGCGGGCCCGTCATCTGGATGAGTGTGCAGGACGCCGAAGCCATCGAGGTGGCGGACAACGACTGGATCGAGGCGGTCAACGCCAACGGCGTCGTGGTGGCCCGCGCCATCGTCTCGCACCGCATGCCGGCCGGGACCGTGTTCATGTACCACGTGCAGGAGCGGATGGTGAACGTCCCCAAGTCGGAGACGACCGGCCGGCGCGGCGGTGTACACAACGCGCTCACCAAAGTCCTCATCAAACCGACCCATCTGATCGGCGGATACGGCCAGTTGTCGTTCGCGCCCAACTACTACGGCCCGACCGGCAACCAGCGCGACGCCGTCACCGTGATCCGCCGCCGCTCGCAGAACGTGGAGTACTGAGACCATGCCCCGTCGTGAAGCACGCATCGGACGTGTCATGGCGCAGGTCGCCATGGTCATGAACCTCGACAAGTGCATTGGCTGTCACACCTGTTCGGTCACGTGCAAGCAGACGTGGACCAACCGCACGGGCACCGAGTACGCCTGGTTCAACAACGTCGAGACCCGCCCCGGCCAGGGCTACCCGCGCGGCCACGAGGACCAGGAGAAGTGGAAGGGCGGCTGGCGGCTCAAGAACGGCCGTCTCGTGCCACGCAGCGGCGGCCGCGCGCGGCGCCTCGCCACCCTGTTCGCCAACCCCGAACTTCCGTCCCTGGCCGACTACTACGAGCCGTGGACGTACGACTACGAGACGCTGACCACCGCCCCGCTCGGCGACGACGTGCCGACCGCCCGGCCCCGCTCCCTGATCGACGGCCGGCCCACCGAGGTGACCTGGGGGCCGAACTGGGACGACGACCTGGGCGGCGGCCCCGCACATCTGGCCGGCGACCCGGTGCTGCGGCAGATGAACGAGTCGGTGCGCCTGGAGTACGAGCAGGCGTTCATGTTCTACCTGCCGCGGATCTGCGAGCACTGCCTCAACCCGTCGTGCGTCGCGGTCTGCCCCTCGGGCGCCCTGTACAAACGCATCGAGGACGGCATCGTCCTGGTCGACCAGGACCGCTGCCGCGGCTGGCGGATGTGCGTGTCGGGATGCCCGTACAAGAAGATCTACTTCAACCACCAGAGCGGCAAGGCCGAGAAGTGCACGTTCTGCTATCCGCGCATCGAGGCGGGTGAGCCCACCGTCTGCTCGGAGACCTGTGTGGGCCGGCTCCGCTACCTCGGCGTGATGCTGTACGACGCCGACAAGGTGGGCGAGGCCGCGGCGGTCGCCGACGAGAAGGACCTGTACGAGGCGCAGCTGGAGTGCTTCCTCGACCCGGACGATCCCGAAGTCGCCCGCGCCGCCGAGGAGTCGGGCATCCCGCACGACTGGATCACGGCCGCGCGCCGCTCACCGGTGCGCGCCCTGATCACCGACTACCGGGTGGCGCTTCCGCTGCACCCGGAGTACCGCACCATGCCCATGGTCTGGTACGTGCCGCCGCTGTCGCCCATCGTGGACTCGCTGACCCGCGGCGGTCACGACGGCGAGGACCCGGCGCAGCTGTTCGGTGCCATCGACTCGCTGCGCATCCCTCTGGAGTACCTCGCGGGTCTCTTCACGGCCGGTGACATCGAACCGGTGGAGGCGGCGCTGTGCCGGCTCGCCGCGATGCGCGCCCATATGCGGCGCATCAACCTCGGCGAGGAGCGCGACCCGGCGATCGCCCGAGGGGTGGGTCTCGACGAGCGGCGCATCGAGGAGATGTACCGCCTGCTCGCCATCGCGAAGTACGAGGACCGCTATGTGATCCCCACCAGCTACACCGGTTCGGTCCCCAGCGATCCGGGCGACGGGTGCAGCCTGGACGGCGACGGCGGGCCCGGCATGTACGAGGCGGGGCTGCCCGGCATGGAGGCCTTCCACGCGCCACCGGTGCCCGCGGCGGCCGGCGCGGGTGGGGCAGGCGGCGCGGCCGGCGCGGGTGGGGCAGGCGGCGCGGCCGGCGCGGACGCTTCCGCCAACACCGGGCTGCGCGGCCGGGTCAATCTGCTCAACTGGGACGGCCGGGGTGCCCCGGGCGGGCTCTTCCCGCGCCGCAGGAAGGACGACGGCCGGTGACCCGCGCCGTCGTCGCGCCGCGGGACGCACGAGGGCCCGCGCTCCGCCCCGCCCTCCACCAGGCCGCCTCGCTCCTGCTGGGCTACCCCGACGCCGGCTGGCCCGGCCGGCTGAGCCTCGTCCGCACGACTCTGGAGCAACTCGCCTCACCCGAAGCGGAGTTGCTGCGCGGATTCTGCGACGGCGTGGCCTGCGTGACGCCGCTGGAGCTCGGCGCCCGCTATGTCGCCACCTTCGACCGGAGCCGGCGCCGCGCCCTGCACCTCACGTACTACACCGACGGCGACACCCGGCGGCGCGGCGCCTCCCTCGCCCGCCTCAAGGCCCTCTTCCGCGACCACGGCTGGGAGCAGGGCGACGGGGAGCTGCCCGACTTCCTGCCGGGCGTCCTGGAGTTCGCGGCCCGCTGCCCCGAGCCGGGCCTCGCCGTCCTCGTCGAGCACCGGGCCGCCCTGGAACTGCTCGGCCACGCCCTGGTGAAGTTCCGCAGCCCGTACGGCGATGTGGTGCGCGCGGTGTGCCGCACCTTGCCGGGGCCCGCGCCGGCCGATCACGCGGCGGCGCTGCGCCTGGCGCGCACCGGGCCGCCCACCGAGACCGTGGGCCTCACCCTCGCCCCCTTCTCTCCCCAAGGTTCCCGCCCCACCGAAGGAGCCCACCGGTGACGCACCTGCACATCGCCCTGTGGGGCGTCCTGCCCTACCTCGTCCTGACCGTCCTCGTCGCCGGCACCGCCTGGCGCTACCGCTACGACCGGTTCGGCTTCACCACCCGCTCCAGCCAGCTCCACGAGTCGCGGCTGCTGCGGGTGGGCGGCCCGCTCTTCCACTACGCGCTGCTGCTCGTCATCGGCGGGCACATCACGGGGCTGCTCGTACCCGAGGCGCTCACCCAGCGCCTGCACGTCAGCGAGGAGATGTACCACGCCTCGGCGCTGGCGATGGGCGGAGTCGCGGGGATCGCGTGCGCCGCGGGCCTGGGCATTCTGCTGGTACGCCGACTGCGCACCCCGGGCGTACGCCGCGCCACCAGCCGCAGCGACCGCCTCGTCCACCCACTGCTGACCCTGGTGCTGCTCGCGGGGCTCACCGCCACCGCGACCAGCGCCACCAACCCGTACGACTACCGCCTCGGCGTCTCGGTGTGGTTCCGCAGCCTGT
This sequence comes from Streptomyces sp. NPDC048361, assembly GCF_040651795.1. Classification (NCBI taxonomy): domain Bacteria; kingdom Bacillati; phylum Actinomycetota; class Actinomycetes; order Kitasatosporales; family Streptomycetaceae; genus Streptomyces; species Streptomyces sp. NPDC048361. The sequence continues at coordinate 130,663 of NZ_JBEZKW010000017.1, read as the reverse complement.
TCGCGCTCGACCCCGACGTGGACGCGATGGCGCACGCCCCGCTCGTGTACCGGCTGCACGCGCTCCTTGCGATGACCCTGTTCGCCGCCTGGCCGTTCAGCCGTCTCATCCACGCCTTCACGGCGCCGCTGGGGTACCTGGTCAGGCCGTACGTCGTCTACCGTTCGCGCGCCCGCGCCACGCCGTACCGCCATCCCGCGGCGGGGGTGCGGCCACGCGGCGAGAAGCCGGCGGCGCGCTGACCGCCCGCCCGACGGGCCGGCTCCGCGTGGCTCAGCGGTCGGCGGCGGCCTCGCGGAAGTGGTCGGCGAGGTGGCGGCGGCCCGTCGCGGGAGCCAGGACGTCCTCGGTGAGCACGGTCAGCGGGAACTCCAGCCGGCCGTACACCCGCAGCGGGGTCAGCAGCCGCGCCGCCCCGAGCCCCGCCCGCAGCGTCCAGGCGGGCAGCCGGGTGATGCGGGCGGGCCGGCCGAGCGCACGGAAGGCCTGCCGCGCGATCTCCTCATGGGTGAGGACGTCGGGGCCACCGAGTTCGACCTCTTCGGCGGCCCCGGTGACCGCGTCGGCGACCGCCGCCGCGACGTCCGCCCCGTCGACCGGGTTGATGCGGAAGCGTCCGCCGCCGAAGACGATCGCGCGGCCCTTGCGGGCCATGTCCAGGTACTCGTCCATGTCGGAGAAGAACCCGTTGGGGTACAGCACGGTGTGCGCGAGCCCGGAGCGCCTCAGCTCCGCCTCGAACTCCCGCTTGGCCCGCACCAGTTGGACGCGTTCGAGGCCGGGGGCGCGCACCACCGACACATAGACGAAGCGGGCCGCTCCGGCGCGGCGCGCCTCCGCCAGGAGGGCGCGGTTCGCGCCGTAGTCGACGTCCCAGCAGGTCGGCGCCGAGCCCCGGCCGCCACCCTTGCCAGGCCCCCTGCCGCCGCTCCTGCCCTTGCCCACCAGGCCGATCGTGCTGACCACGACGTCGACGCCGTCGCAGCATCCGCGCAGGGCTTCGGGGTCGGTCGCGTCGCCGATGTGCACCTCGTGGACCCAGGCACGGACCGGGCGAGCCGGTCCGGGGTGCGGGCCAGCGCCCTGACCTCGTGACCGCGCCCGGCCAGCTCGCGTACGACCCGGCCGCCCAAGTAGCCGGTCGCACCGGCCACCAGTACCTTCACCCGTCCCGCCCCCTCGCGGTCGCCGTCAGCGTCCGGGCGCGAGCGGGTCCGTGACGAGCCCGCCGATGCGCCGCACCTCGTCGAACGGGTCCACGGCCAGCTCGCCCGCGGCGCGGGTCAGGGCACGCAGGGCGGGCACCAGGCCGGCCCGTTCCTCGGCGGGCACCCGGGCGACGAGGGCGGCGACCTCGGCCTGCCGGTGCGCCATCACCTTCCCCACCAGGGAGCGGCCCGCGTCCGTCAGGTTCAGTACGACCTCGCGCCGGCTGGCCGGGTTGGTCCTGCGGTCGACCAGGCCGGCGGCCTCCAGACGGTCGACCATCCGCATCGCGGTGGACGGGTTCACGCCGAGCGTCGTGGCCATGGCGGCGAGCTTGAGCGGCTCGCAGCTCTCCAGGACGACGAGGGCGCGCAGTTGCGGAAGCGTCATGGAGTCGTCGATCGATGCGAGGGCGCGCGCGGAGATCGCCACCAGGAGGCGCGAGGCGGCCATGACGGCCACGGCGACCTCCTCGGCCTCGTGGTCCAAGGCGCGCCGGTCGGCCCCCGCGCCTCCGGCCTCAGCCCCTCCGGCCTCCGCACCCCAGGCCTCCGCGCCACCGGGCCCGGCGTCACCGGCCTCCACGCCACCCGTGCCCGCGTCGCCGGCACCGGCCTGGCTGCCGGAAGGTTTCCGCGGCTTCCGCGCCGCGGCTTCGTCGTGCGCCATGGACATTGATATCCACCCCGATGGGTCAAGGCTGCCTCAAGACGGACAGACGCCCCTTGTAATCATTGCAGTCTGCAATGTTAGCCTGTGTTCGGATCGACCGGACCTGCGCGGGCGCGACGGGACCGGTCAGCAAGGAGTGATTGACGATGAAGGTGGAGCCGATACGCGAAGCCTATTCGTTCGTGTGTCTGCACGGCGGGCACGCCTGGGAAGGTTCGTACGGGATACACCACTCGACGGATGCGAACGGTGCCCGGCGCGCGGACTACTACGTCCGGGGCGTCCAGGAGCCCTCTCCCCTGACCCAGAACACGTGCCGGATCTGCCACCGCACCACGATCCGAGTCCTGCGTTCCGGCCGCGTCACAGCGGCCCGCCCGCTCGTCGACTGACCGGGCGCCGTCCGCAGGCACCGCGTCCGACGAAGCACGCCGCGCCTTCGGGCACGTGAGGGCCGGGCCACGCGCGTCCCACCGCCGTCCGCCTTCCGCCACCCGCCTCATCCGTTCTCGCCCCACCCCCTCCTGACGGGCAGCGCCGCCCGTCCACTCCCCGCTGCCCCGGGCCCGCGGGCACCACGTCGTGCCCGGGTCGGCGGACCCTGCCACCCTGCCCGAACACGGAGCCCTGCCATGCCCTTCACCAGCGCCGCCCATCCCCATCCACCCGCACGCCACGGCGTGAAGATTCCGCACCTCGGGGACTTCCACGTGCCGCCGCGCGTCGTGGCCATCACCGCGCTCGCCATCCCAATCGGCGGGGCCGCGGCGCTGGTCGCCGTCGCGCTGCTCAAGCTGATCGCGCTCTTCACCAACCTCTGCTTCTACGGCAGGTTCGCCTTCTCGACGACCGCGCCGCACGACACCCCGCACCGCTGGCTCCTCGTGATCATGCCCATCGTCGGCGGTCTGGTCATCGGTGTGATGGCGCGCTACGGATCGGAGAAGATCCGAGGTCACGGCATGCCGGAGGCCATCGAGTCGATCCTGATCGGCGGCAGCCGTGTGCAGCCCCGCGTTGCGGCGCTCAAGCCGCTGTCGGCCGCGATATCCATCGGCACCGGCGGCCCCTTCGGCGCCGAAGGCCCGATCATCATGACCGGCGGCGCGGTCGGCTCGATCATCTCCCAGCACCTGCGCGTCACCACGGACGAACGCAAGGCGTTGCTCGTCGCGGGTTCCGCGGCCGGCATGGCCGCGACGTTCAACGCGCCGCTCGCCGCGATCCTGCTCGCCGTGGAGTTGCTGCTCTTCGAGTGGCGCCCGCGCTCCTACCTGCCCGTCGCCGTCGCCGCCGCGACCGCCACGCTCGTACGCGGCCCGCTGCTCGGCACCGCGCCCCTGTTCGGCGGCGCCCACGTCCCCGCACACCTTCCCGTATCAGCGTACGGGCTGTGCGTCGTCGCGGGCCTCGCCGCCGGCCTGCTCGCCCTCGGCGCGACCTGGCTCGTCTACTTCTCCGAGGACCTCTTCGCCAAGCTGCCCTTCCACTGGATGTGGTGGCCGGCCATCGGCGGCGCCATCATCGGCGTCGGCGGCCTCTTCGAGCCCCGCGCCCTCGGTGTCGGCTACGACGTCATCGACCAGCTCCTGACCGGGCGCGCCACGACGGGCCTGATCATCGGCATCCTCGTCGTCAAGACCCTCATCTGGGGCCTGTCGCTGGGCTCGGGCACCTCGGGCGGCGTCCTCGCTCCTATGTTCATGATCGGCGGAGCGCTCGGTGCGGCCGAGGGGCTCATCTTCCCCCAGGTCAGTCCCGGCTTCTGGGCACTGGTCTCGCTCGCGGGCGTGCTGGGCGGCGTGATGCGCTCACCGCTCACCGGCATCGTGTTCTGCCTGGAGCTGACCCATGAGATGAACGCCCTCATCCCCATGGTCATCACCGCGTCGGCCGCGTATCTCCTGTCGGTCATCGTGCTCAAGCGCTCGGTGCTCACCGAGAAGCTCGCCCGTCGCGGGATGCACCTGACACGCGAGTACTCCGTCGACCCGCTGGAGGTCCATCTCGTACGGCAGTTGGAGACTCCGCTGCGCCTCACCCTGGAGGCCGGGCAGACGGTGGGCGAGGCCGCCCGGACGCTGCACACCGCCTACGAGGCCGGCGACCCGGACAAGCTTCTGGCGCAGCGCCTCTACCCCGTGCTCGAAGGTGACACCCTTGCCGGTGTCGTCACCCGCCACCAGCTGGTCCACGGCTCCGACGACGACAGCACACCCCTGTCAGACCTCGCACGCCCCGCCGTGACCGCCTTCGAGGACGAGACGCTGCGGACCTTGGCCAACCGGATGGCGGAGCACGACATCACCCGGATCCTCATCGTCAGCCGCGACCAACTCCCGCGCCTGGAAGGCCTGGTGAGCCTGCGTCAGCTTCTGCACGCACGCCGCGTCGACCTGCACGAGGAGCAGCACCGCGAGCGCCATCTGACCCTGCGGCCCCGCCGCGGCCGCTCCATCGTGGTGGCCTCGGGCCCCGGCATCAAGCCCCTGCCCGCCGACGAGGAGCCCACACCGCTTCCCGCCCAGCACGCGGGCTGAGGGCTCCCGTCCACCTCCCACACCCAGGGGGCCCCGGGGTTTTGCCCGGGGCTCAGCGCCCGGTCGGCGACGGCTCGGGCCGGGCGGCGGGGCGCCGGTCCGCGGGAAGCGCGCAGGCCGGTGTGCCACCCGGCATCCGGTCGCGGTGGTCGGCGACGAGCCGGTAGACGCCATGGGCGATCCACCGCGCGGGAGGCAGGGTGAGCAGCGCCCCCAGGACGCTCCAGCCGCCGCCCGAGCTCAGCAGCAACTTCGCCACACCCTGCGCGCCGCCGTACACGGCCCCGGTGGGGGTGACCCACAACACCTCGTGCTCGGCGCGCTGTTGGGTGACCCCGAGGACATCCAGGTCGGCGAATTGCCAGGGAACACTCTCGCAGCGGGGCCGCAGGCGCCGCTCGGCGAAGTTCACGCAGGTGCTGCAGAACGCGCAATCTCCGTCGTAGACGAGTACAGGTCGAGTACGCATGCTCCCATCATGCCCCGCCCGCCCGGCCGTCCTCTCGCCCGGCCGTCCTCTCGCCCGGCGCCGTCCTCTGCCTCCCTCCCTCCCTCCCGCTACCTCCCCACCTCCCACCTCCCTCTATGCTTCTTGCATATATGTTGCAGTAGCGAAATAGGTGCAGAAGAGGTGTTCGGGGTGGGGTATCCGGTGGTGCTCGGGATCGAGTCGTCCTGCGACGAGACCGGCGCCGGTCTTGTACGGGGCGGGCGGCTGCTGGGCCACGCGGTGGCGTCGAGCATGGACGAGCACGCACGGTACGGCGGAGTCGTCCCCGAGATCGCCGCCCGGGCCCATGTCCACTCCTTCACCCCGGTCGTCCACCGGGCGCTCGACGAGGCCGGGCTGAGCATGTCCGACATCGACGCGGTCGCCGTGACCACCGGCCCCGGCCTGTCGGGCGCGCTCCAGGTGGGGCTGGCCGGCGCGAAGGGACTCGCATACGCCTTGGACGTACCGCTGTACGGGGTCCACCACCTGGCGGGGCACGTCGCCGCCGACACCCTGGAGCACGGCCCGCTGCCGGACCCGTGCGTGGTGCTCATCGTCTCCGGCGGTCACACCTCGCTGCTGCTCGTACGGGACCTGGCCCGCGACCCGATCACACACCTCGGGGACACCCTGGACGACGCGGCGGGCGAATGCTTCGACAAGGTGGCCCGCGTCTTCGGGCTCCCCTATCCCGGCGGCCCCGCCGTCGACCGGGCGGCCCGAGCGGGCGACGCCGGCGCGGTCACCTTCCCGCGGCCGTTGACCGGGCCGTGCGACGACCCGTACGCCTTCTCCTTCTCGGGACTCAAGACGGCCGCCGCCCGCTGGGCGGAGCGCCATGCGGGCCGGCCGCTCCCCGTGGCCGACGGCTCGGCCGCGCTCCAGGAAGCCATCGCCGACGTACTCACCCGCAAGGCCGTGGCCGCCTGCCGGGCGCACGGGGTCACGACCTTGGTCGTGGTGGGCGGGGTCGCCGCGAACTCGCGGGTGCGCTCGCTCGCCGAGGAGCGCTGCGCGGCGGCCGGGATCACCCTGCGGGTGCCGCCCCTGAAGCTGTGCACCGACAACGGCGCGATGATCGCCGCGGTGGGCGACCTCCTGGTCCGCGCGGGCGCCGAACCGGCCCCGCTCGACGTCTCCATCGACCCGTCCGCTCCACTGGAGTACGCGGCACTGCACCCACGCGCCCGAACCGCCCGAACCCCGCACGCCGCGTGACGCGTACGCACGCGGCCCGCCCCGGCCGACGTCTGCGGGGCGTCACTGCCGCGTCAGCGGGGCCTCAGCCCCGCGTCACCGCTCGCCCGCGAGGTCGAGCTCGCCCAGCGGCTCCGAGGTGACGGCCGGGGCCCCGGCCGTGCGCCACGGGTGGTCGAGCGGCGCAGTCAGGGGCTGCCACCACGGTGTCGTGGGCAGCTCGCCCGCGGGCTCGAAGGGCTCGCCGGGGCGGGGGAAGGCCGCCGCCTGTTCCGCCCTTTCCGCCGCGTCCTTCGTCCACTCGCCGGGCTCGGCCCAGGCATGCGGGGCGAGGTTGAACGTGCCCCAGTGAATGGGCATCGTCACGCCCTGCGGAGCGCCGCCCTGAAGGTCGAGGTGGGCCTGCATGCCCTCCGCCGGCGTCATGTGGATGTCGGGCCAGAACTCGCTGTACGCCCCGATCTGGATCATGGTGGCGTCGAACGGGCCGTGCTGCGCGCCGATCTCCTTGAAGCCGTCGAAATAGCCCGTGTCACCGCTGTGGTAGATCCGGTGCTCGGGCCCGGTCACCACCCACGAGGCCCAGAGGGTGTGCTGCCGGTTGCGCAGACCGCGACCGCAGAAGTGGCGCGCCGGGGTCGCGGTGAGGGTGATCCCCCCGACCTCGACCGACTCGTTCCAGTCGAGCTCGTGGATCCGGTCGGGAGCGACGCCCCAGTGCTCCAGGTGGGCGCCGACGCCGAGCGGCACCGCGAACACCGTGCCCGTACCGGCCAGCGCGCGGATGGTCGGCAGGTCGAGGTGGTCGTAGTGGTCGTGCGAGATGACGACCGCGTCGACCGGGCCGAGCGCGGCCAGCGGCAGCGGCACGGGGTGGAGCCGCTTGGGTCCGGCGAACGCGAACGGGGAGCAGCGCTCGCCCCACACCGGGTCGAACAGCACCCGTCGGCCGTCGATCTCGGCGAGCACGCTCGAATGCCCCATCCAGGTGAGACGCAACCCCGTGGCGGGCGGCGCGGCAATGTCGGCGAGGGTCGTCGGGTGGACCGGAATGGTGCCGGTGGGAGCGCGGCGTACGCGCTGCTCCTTGGCGAAGAACTGTTTGGCGAACTCCACGGTGGAGCCCGAAGGGCGGGTGCGCGCGCCCTCGGGGTTCTGGAACACGCCGTCCGCGAAGTTGGGCGAGCGGCGGATCCGGTCCCAGCGCTCGCCCTTCGAGTCGGCGCCGAACGCGTCGGGCCGCAGCTCGCGGAGTCTGGAACGGAGCGGATGCAGAGAACCAGCGCCGGTCACGGCACCTCCTGGGGTGTTCGGGTTGTTTCCATTATGTGCGCCCCCGCGCCCGCCCTCACGCCGCCGCCCTGCTCGCACGCCGGGCTCGCACGCCGAGGCGCTCGCACGCGGGGCCGGGGCGCCGAGCGGCGGGGGCCCGTCAGGCGCCGCCCCGACGAGGCTGACCGTACGCACGCTCCACGCGCAGCCGCAGCACGAGCCGCCGGTCGCGGACCATGGCGGCGCGGAACTCGTCCCAGTCGGGGTGCTCCCCCTGGGCGTCCCGGTAGAGGGCGACGAGTTCCTCGACCGTCGCGTCGTCCGGGGCACCGGCGACCGGGGTGAGGTCGGCCGTCCCCTCCGCGACGGTCCACGCCCAGCGGTCGTCGCTGCTCACGTGGTAGCTCGCTCGCGGGTCACGCCGCAGGTTCTTGGTCTTGGCCCGGTCGTCGGTGAGCGAGACCTTGATGACGCCCTCCGCCGGATAGTAGACGTGGTTGACGTTGGAGAGCTGGGGCCGGCCGTCCCGCTTCAGGGTGACCAGTACGCCGCCGCCGTACTCGGCGACGAGTTCGAGCAGCGCTTTCTGGGGTGCGTCGAATGCCGTCATGGCTGGGGAACGCGGATGCGGGCGGCCGGATTCCCCGGACCGCCAGAACAGGGCGCCGGATTCACCGGGTCACAGAACAGAGCGCCGGATTCACCGGACCGCCAGAACAGGGCCCGCACAGCGGCTGCCATGATGCGAGGATGATCACCCCCATACCCCCCGTGGTGCCCGCCGGACGGATGGCGCGGACCCCTCAGCCCACCTTCGTGCTGCCCGGCGGCCGCGAGCTGCGCCCCTGGCGCGAGTCGGACGCCGACGTCCTGGTGGCTTCGTGCCTCGACCCGGCGATCGTGCAGTGGAACCGCTCCGAACCGCTGTCGCCCGGCGCCGCGCGCGAGAAGATCGCCCGCTGGGGGCACCGCTGGACCGAGGAGGCCTCGGCGATCTGGGCGATCTCACGACGCGACGACGACCGGGCGGTGGGCCTGATCGGGGTGGGAGACCTCGATCTGCGCGGCGGCAGTGGGGAGCTCCTGTACTGGCTGCTCCCGTCGGGCCGCGGCGCGGGCGCCGCACTCGACGCCACCTTGCGGGTCAGCCGGTGGGCACTCGACGAGCTGGGGCTGCACCGCATGCGCATCACGCATTCGGTGGGCAACCCCGCCTCGTGCCGGGTGGCACAGCGCGCCGGGTTCGCCCTCGAAGGCACGATGCGCAGTGCGCTGCTGCACGCGGACGGCTGGCACGACGAGCATCTGCACGCCCGGGTGGCGGGCGACCCCTGGCCGTACGAGAACTGACGCCCGGCCGCCCTCAGTTACGCCCACAGCAAGCAACCGTTCCCCACGCCTCCTAGCGCGGGCAGAGTGACCGCCATGAGATTGCTGATGCTGGGCGGAACGGAATTCGTCGGCCGGGCCGTGACCGAGGCGGCACTTGGCCGCGGACATGAGGTGACGGTCTTCCACCGGGGCCGCCACGAGCCGCCCGCCGGGGTGGCCTCGCTGCACGGCGACCGCACCACCGCCGAGGGCCTGGCCGCGCTCAGGGACGGCGAGTGGGACGTGGTCGTCGACACCTGGTCCGGCTCCCCGGCCTCGGTCCGCGACACGGCGCGGCTGCTCGCCGGACGGGCCGGGCGGTACGTGTACGTGTCCAGCCGCTCGGTGTACCCCCATCCGACGCCGCCCGGTGCCGACGAGGAGGCGCCGCTGGTGGAGGGCTCCCCCGACGAGGCGGGCGAGGTGGCCTATCCGCAGGCCAAGCGCGGCGGCGAGCTGGCCGCGGTCCGTGCATTCGGAGCGGACCGCACGGTGTTGGTGCGTGCGGGGCTGATCCTCGGTCCGTACGAGAACATCGGCCGCCTGCCGTGGTGGCTGAACCGGGCGGCACGCGGCGGCGACATGCTCGCGCCCGGGCCGCGCGACCTGGGGGTGCAGTACATCGACTGCCGCGACCTCGCGCAGTGGACCATGGACGCGGCGCAGGCCGGCCTCGGGGGCGCGTACAACGTCGTCAGTCCGCCGGACCACGCCACGATGGGCTCGCTGCTCGACGCCTGCGTACGGGTCACCGGCGGGCGGGCCGACCTGCGCTGGACCGACCCCGAGATGATTCTCGCCGCCGGAATCGAGCCCTGGCAGCATCTGCCGGTGTGGATTCCGCCTGGCGAGCTGTACGACACGATGCACCGCAGCCCGGTCACGAAGGCGCTCGCCACCGGGCTGCGCTGCCGCCCCGTCGAGGAGACGGTCGCCGACACCTGGGCGTGGCTCCGCTCGATCGGCGGTGCCGCTCCCCAGCGGCCGGACCGCCCCCGCGTCGGCCTCGACCCGGAGACCGAGGCGAAGGTACTGATGGCCCGTCGGCCGTCAACTCCCATGCAGGAAGACCATGATGATGCGCCATCAGGTATCTCACAGGACAGGAGCTGATGGGCACTCAGAGCGGTAGCAGGTCCGGACGCTTGGCCGAGACGGCGTCGCCCGACGACTCGCCGCGCAGCCGCCGCCCGATCCACGGCACCAGATATTCGCGCGCCCAGTGGATGTCGTCGCGCCGCACTTCGAGGGTGCCCCGCGGCGGCAACGGGGGCCACGGCTGATCGGGGTCGGCCGGCACGTCGAGCCCGAGCACCTGGGCGGCGCGCAGCGCGACCCGGGTGTGCCCCTCGGCGGAGAGGTGCAGCCGGTCGCCGTCCCAGGCCCGCCGGTCCTGAACGGACTTGAGCGACCACAGGTCGAGCACCGGGCAGTCGTAGCGGTCCGCGATGGCCCGCACATGCCCGTTGTACGTCGCGATCTTGCCGCGCAGATGGCGCAGGAGCGCGACGCCCCGGGTGTCGAAGCCCGTGGTCACCATGACGGTGCCGACCGCCGGCTTCAGGTCGGCCAGCGCCCGCTCGAAGCGTTCGGCCACCTCGTCGGGGTCGGTGCCGGGGCGGATGATGTCGTTGCCGCCGGCGCAGAAGCTCACCAGGTCGGGGGCGAGTTCCTTGGCCCTCGGCACCTGGTCCTCGACGATCTGGTCGAGGAGCTTGCCGCGCACCGCGAGGTTGGCATAGCGGAAGGAGCCCTCCGGCCGCCGGTCGGCGAGGAGCACCGCGAAGCGGTCCGCCCAGCCGACGAACGTCCCGTCCGGGCCGGGGTCGCCGACGCCTTCCGTGAAGCTGTCTCCGATCGCCGTGTACGACCCGAACGTGCCGTTGCTGAATGATCTCGAATCGTCTGCCACGAGGGCTTATCCTCCTCCAACGCACGTGACCTACGCCACCGTAGGGAGGGGTTGACGGGTGGTGATATAGACCACCCGGTCAGTTTCCCGGGACCGGGAATAGCCCCCGGCCGGCCCACAACTGCCGTACCGTAAGCGGCCCTTCACAGCTTCGGCTCCGCGAACAACGGCTCAGGTGCTTGACCTCGACCGGACTTGAGGTCACAGGCTGAGCGGCATGCCGAACGACATCGCGACTTCCCTGCCCACTCCCCCGGCCCCCTCCGCCACGCTGCCCGTCACCTCCGACACCGATACCGATACGGATGCCGACACCTACGCCGACACTGACGCCGGCACCGATACGGGCGCCGACGCCCACACCGACGCTGATGCCGGCACCGGCACCGGCGCCCACACCGACGCTGACGCCGCCACCGGCGCCCGCATCGACACCGAGGTGAGCCCGCCTCCGCGCCCGTTCTCCGATGGAGCGCTCGACGAGCTGGCCGCGAACCTCGCCGACGGGGCGGAGGTCGTCGGCGCGGGCGAGTCCACCCGCTTCTCCCGGGAGACCTTCGGCGTCCGCGACGCGCTCCTGCGCCGGCTGGTCGTCCGGCACGGCTTCCGGGCGCTTGCCGTGCAGGACAGCGCCGGCATCGGCGCCGAACTCGACCGGTATGTGCACGGCGGGCCGGGCACGGCCGCCTCGGCGCTCGCCGACGCGTGGCGGCCCTGGCGCACCGAGGAGATGGCCGGGACGCTGGAGTGGATCCGCGCGTTCAACCGGAGCCACCCCGAGAACCCCGTACGGATCTTCGGGGTGAAGCCGGTGCAGGCGCGGCCCGCGGACTACGACGCCGTCCTGGACCACGTCCGCGAGCACGCCCCGGCGCTGCCGGCCCGGGCCGCCTCCCACCTGGATCCGATCCGCACCGCCCACCGGAGCGACGAGCATGTGCAGCGCGCGCGGGGCACCCATCCCGGTCGCCCCTTCGCCGACCACGCCCGGGACGCGCTGGAGCTCGTCCACTCACTGCCCGAGACCACCGGGCACGAGGACGTTGTGGCGAGGATGCGTCTGATCGTGGACTTCCACGAGCGCAGTGTGGCCGGCCGGGGCAGCTTCGCGGGCGAGCCCGAGACGCAGGCGGACGCCATCGCCGGCTTCCGGGAGCGGACCGGCCTGCGCGTCGTCTACTGGGACGGCATCGCGCATACGGCGGCTGCGCGCACGGGACTTGGCATGGCGCCCGGAAGCGAGCACGGGTCCACCGTGGGCAGCGCCCTGCGCGGACGCCTCGGCATCGGGTACGCCTCCTTGGCGATCGGCTTCCACCACGGGGACCTCGGCACGGTCGCGGTTCCGCACCCGGCCCCGGATACCGTCGATGCCAGGCTGGGCGCGGTGGATCTGCCCGCCCACTGGCTCGATCTGCGGGGTGACACCGCTCGCCGCGACTGGGCCGGCCCGGCGAAGCTCCGCGTCATCAGCGGCGTCTACGATCCCTCGCGCGACGCCCTCGAACACCTCACCGTCGGCTCCCTCACCGACGCCTTCGACGTACTGGTCCACATCCGCGAGGCGTCCGCGGTGCGCCGGCTGCCGTGACGGGTGCAGGGTCGAGGTGCTGCGACGGCGGCCGGGGCACGAGGTCGGGTACGGGGCATCGAGGTGCTGCGCGGGCGGCAGGGGACGGCTGGAGGGGCCGCCGCGATGCGACGGCCCCTCCCCCTCACGGGTGGGTGGAACGGTGGATCAGCCGGTGAAGGCCGCCGTGCCGTTCGGGGTGCCGAGGCCGGTCGGGCCGTCGTAGCCGGAGCCCGCCGTGCACAGGTAGCTGCCGCAGCTGCCGTTGGCGCCGGAGGTCACGTCGTTGAGGGCGGAGGTGTGGGCGTAGGGGAAGGAGGAGGGAGTGGAGTTCGCGCTCGGGGTGCCGGCGAGTGCGTACACGCCGGCGATGATGGGTGAGGAGGCGCTGGTGCCGCCGTACACATTCCAGCCGCTCGCCTGGTAGCTGTCGTACACGGCGAGGCCGGTGGCCGGGTCGGCGACCGCGGAGACGTCGGCGACGGTCCGCTTGGCGCAGCCGGTGTCCTTCTGCCAGGACGGCTTCGCCTCGTAGGCGGAGCAGCCCGAACCGGCACCGTCACCACCGCCGTTGGAGCCCCAGACCGACTCGGACCAGCCGCGCGTGCTGCTGTCCTGCTTCAGGGAGGTGCCGCCGACCGCGGTGACGTAGGGGGAGGCGGCCGGGTACTCGACGCCGTAGCCGCTGTCACCGGAGGAGACGGTGATGGCGACGCCGGGGTGGTTGAAGTACTTGCCGTCGGCGGCCGTGTCGCTGGCGTCCTCCGAGCCGCCGTAGCTGTTGGAGACGTACTTGGCGCCCATGGTGACCGCGCGGTTCACGGCGGTCCCGAGGTCGTCCATGTTCGCGGAGTTGGCCTCGACGAGCAGGATGTGGCACTGCGGGCACACCGCGCTGACCATGTCGACGTCGAGCGAGATCTCACCGGCCCAACCCGAGTCCGCCGTCGGGTAGTTGGTGCCACCGTTCTGGTCGGCCTTCTTGAAACACCCGTTCGCGGTGGTACACGCCGGCAGACCGTACTGCGACCGGTAGGTGGCCAGATCGGATTCCGCGCTCGGGTCGTCCTGCGCGTCGACGATCGCCACGGTCGCACCGGCGCCGCCGGAGGGCAGGTTGTACGCCTTCTGGAGATCCGCGGGGCCGAGACCGGAGGGGGCGGCGTCGGCGGTGACACCTCTGTGGTGCTTGACGTCCGTACGTTCCAGCGCGAGGCAGTGCATCACGCCGGGCTTCGCCTGCGTGGCACACAACTGCTTGACGTCGGATGCGGGGGCGGCGGCCTGCTGGGCGCCGGCCGACGGAGCCGCGGCGAGCAGCCCACCCGTGACGAGCGCGAGAAGGGAGAGCAGCGCGGATGCGGTGCCGGCGGATCGTTGTCCGAACCGGGAGGTTCGTATGTGGTGCACGGTTCTTCCTCCATGGGGGGATCGTCCGGACCTGGGACGGACCGGACGCGAAGAAACGCCAGGTGCATGACAAATTGACGTTTGGAGAGTGCCACCACGGCGAGTGGGGGCAGTCATGAACGTACCTACAGGCACCACTGGTTGACAGGCGCCCCATGGCAAAGGCTTCCTCCCGACTCTGTGGTGACGTGCGCCTCGGGTGACGAAGCGGTGAAGAGATCACACCGGAAGCGGTAGGCCTCTTGCCTGCGCCGGGGAGTGGGGCCCGCCAACCCGGGGGGTCGGCCTTGGGTGCGGCCGCGGGTCGGAGGTGACCCCGGACGCGGAAGCCCCCGGCCCGGCCCCGGCGGCCCCCGCAACCGTGCGACACCAGTGCGGGGCGCGGGGTGATGGTTGCCCTGGAAACGCTTGTCGTATCGTCGGGAGACGCGCAGGCCCGCGCCGCCAGGATCGACGTTCAGGAGTCCCCGTGACCCAAGAGATTCCGCAGGCCCCCTCGACCGAGCCCGAGCTGTCGGGGGTGCGCAACTTCCGTGATGTGGGCGGGTTGCCGACCGTCGACGGCCTGCGGGTGCGCGGCGGGCGGCTCTTCCGCAGCGGCCACCTCGCCCACGCCACCGCGGCGGACGCCGCCTTCCTCGCCACGCTCGGGCTGCACACCGTCTTCGACTTCCGCAACGCCGGGGACCAGAAGCTGGAGGGGCCCGACATCGCACTGCCAGGCGTGCGCAACGTCAACATTCCGCTGACGGATCCGGCCGACGGGGCCGAGTTCTGGAAGATGGTCCGCGAGGGCGACCTCGACGAGCTGCGGTCCGCGCTCTCGGGGACCAAGGGCGCGGACCGGATGATCGCGTCGTACCGCGAGGTCGTGACCCAGCGCACCGCCGAGCACAGCCGGGTTCTGCACGCGCTCGCCGAGGACAGCGTGCCCGCCCTGATGCACTGCGCCGCGGGCAAGGACCGGGCCGGCATCTCCATAGCCGTGGCCCTGCTCGCGGTCGGCGTGGAGCGCGACGCCATCGAGGCCGACTACCTCAAGTCCAACGCCCCGCACCGCCGTTACGCGGTGCGCCGCACCAGCTCGTCGGCCGACGCGATGTCGCCCGAGGTGATGGAGCTGCTCAGCCCCCTCTTCGACGCGCGCGCCGACTATCTGCACGCCGCCTTCGACACCATCGGGACGACCTGGGGATCGACCGATCACTACTTCCGCGACGCCCTGAAGCTCACGGACGAGACCCGCGAGAAGCTGCGCGGGCGGCTGCTGGAAGGCTCCGTCTGAGCCGTCGGCCCCTGCACCTGCCGCTCACGGGCTGCTTGCCGGCCGCGGGCTACTTGCCGGCCGCGGGTTACTTGCCGCCCACCTCGAACAGCAGATAGAGGAAGCCCGCGAAGATGTGTCCGGCGATGAGGTAGGCGAAGAGGCGTACGACAAGCCCCCTCGGGAACTTGGTCTCGGCGGTCTCTTCGATGTTCTTGCGGGGCGACACCACGGTGGGAGCGCTCTCGGGCTCGGACATGTCGGTCCCGTCCTCTCAGCTGTGCGGGTGGTGCGGATGCGGATCAGGGCTCTGCAGCAGGGTGTGCACGAAGAGGAACTCGGCTCCGCCGTGCGAGGCGGCGGAGATCCGGTGCGGGGTCAGCGAGTCGAAGTGCGCGCTGTCGCCCGGGTCGAGTTCATGGGTGGCCTCTCCCAGGCTCAGCCGGAGCCGCCCGGTCAGGACGTAGAGCCACTCCTCACCCGGGTGCACCCGTACGAGCTCCTGCTGGGTGCCGTACGGGACCTCGACACGCAGCGTCTGCATGGCGCGGCCCGGTCCGCCGGTCTGGCGGTACGTCCAGCCGTCGGCCTCGCGCGGCGCCGCGCGGCCGGCCCGGATGACGGGCTCGCGCTCCGCCGGCATCTCGCCGAGCAGCTCCGAGACCGTCGTACCGTAGATACGGGCCAGCGCGAGGAGCATCGGCAGCGACGGCTGGCGTGCGCCCGTCTCCAGGCGGGACAGGTGGGCCGGCGAGAGTCCGGCCCGCTGCGCGGCGGCCTCCAGGATGAGTCCGCGTCGGCGGCGCAGTTCGCGCAGCCGGGGTGCGACGCCCGGGAGAGCGGCGATATCGTCGCCAGGAGTGCTCATGCACTCCATTCAGGCAGGCGCTTGCCTCAGAGGCAAACTTTTTGCCTCTGAGGCAAAACCACGAACCCTTCAGGTGCCGGTCAGCGGTTGGCTCAGGTGCCGGTCAGCGGTTGGCGACCGCCTGCTTCACCAGGGTCCGGCCGAAGTCCCACATCAGTCCGCCGCCGGCGTGGGCGTCGTCCATGACGGCGGTGAACGCCTCGACGAACCGGTCGACCTCGCGCTCGGTGACGGTCAGCGGCGGGATCAGCTTGATCACTTCCAGGTGGTCGCCCGAGACCTGGGTGAGGATCCGGTGCTTCTGGAGCAGCGGCACGACCACCATCTGAGCGAACAGTCCCTTGCGGGCGGCCTGGAGCATCGTCCAGCGGCTGCGCAGCTTGAGCGAGGACGGCCGGCCGAACTCGATGCCGATCATGAGCCCACGTCCTCGTACGTCCGAGAGCAGCTCATAGCGGTCGGTCAGGGCGGCGAGCCGGGTGCGCAGCAGATCACCGGTGACGCGCGCGTTCTCGACGATCCCCTCCTGCTCCATCACCGACAGGACGGCGAGCCCGGCCGCCATCGCCTGGGCGTTGGAGCCGAAGCTCGCCGAGTGCACCAGGACGCGGTCCATCGACGAGTAGACCTTCTTGAAGATCCACTCCTTGCCGAGGGTGGCGCCGACCGGAACATAGCCGCCTGAGAGCGCTTTCGCGACGCACACCAGGTCCGGCTCGACGCCCGCCTCGTGCTGGTAGGCGTAGAAGTCGCCGGTGCGGCCCAGGCCGGTCTGCACCTCGTCGGCGATGAGCAGCGCCTTGTGCCGGTGCAGCAGCTCCTGCGCTGCGAGCAGATAGCCGGGCGGCGCCGCGTGGACGCCCTTGCCCTGGATCGGCTCGACGATGAGGGCTGCGACGTCGCCCCGCTTCAACTCCCTTTCCAGCGCGGCCAGATCACCGAGCGGCACCGCCGTGTCGGGCAGCAGCGGCGCGAAGCCGTCGCGGAAGCCGGACTCGCCGTTCACCGAGAGCGAGCCGGTCGTCAGGCCGTGGAAGGCGTGCGAGCAGTAGAGGACCCTGGGCCTGCCGGTGGCGTAGCGGGCGAATTTGAGAGCGGTTTCAACGGCCTCGGTGCCGCTGTTGCCGAAGAAGACCCGGTCCAGGTGCGGGCTGTGCGCGAGGAGCTTCTCGGCGAGCAGGCCGGGCAGCGGCTGGCAGTCGAAGCGGGTCAGGTCCGCGAGCGAGGCGTCCAGGACGTCGTGCAGCGCCTTGCGCACCACGGGGTGGTGGCGGCCGAGACCCATGACGCCGAACCCGGCGAGCATGTCGAGGTAGTCGTTGCCCTCGCTGTCCCAGAAGTACGCGCCCTCGGCCCGCTCGTAGACCTTGTCGAAGCCGATGGTGTGCAGCATCCGGGGAAGCTGGTGGTTGAGGTACTTGGTGTGCAGTTCGTAGCGCTCTCCCCCGCGCTCGGCGAGAAGCCGCGCCAGGTCGAAGGCCTTGCCCTGCGGGGCCGCCGCCTCGGTGTCCGGGACGGGGAAGCCCTTGCCCGGGGAGGTCGCCTCCGTGTCCGGCACCGGGGCACCCGTGCCCCGCGAGGTCGCCTCCGTGTCCGGCACCGGGAAGCTCTCGCCCCGCGAGGTCGCCTCCGTGTCCGGTGCTGATGCGAAGGCCTGCGGATCGCCGTCGGTCATGCGTCGTTCTCCTTCCCGGCCGCCGCGGCGGCTTCCTCCGTGGCCGCGAGCGCGGCGCCGATCCGTCCCGCGATCTCCACCGGGGTCAGCCCGATGTCGGCCAGCACCTCGTCGCGCTTGGCGTGCGCGAGAAACTGGTCGGGGATGCCGAAGCCGCGCAGCGGCACATCCACACCGGCATCCCGCAGGGCCTGTCCGACGGCCCAACCGACGCCGCCGGTACGGACGTTGTCCTCCACCACCGCGACCAGGCGGTGCGCCGCGGCGAGCGGGGCGAGCTCTTCGTCGACGGGTTTGACCCAGCACGGGTCGACCACCGTGCAGGTGATGCCGCGCCCGGCGAGCAGCTCGGCCGCCTGGAGACAGACGGGGGCGAGCACGCCGACCGCGACCATCAGCACATCGGCGTCCTCGTCCCGGCGCAGTACGTCCATGCCGCCGAGCCGGGCCAGCGCCGGGATGTCGGGGCCGGCCGACTCCTTGGGGAAGCGCAACACCGTGGGTGCGTCCGTCACCTCGACGGCTTCGCGCAATTGCGCTCTCAGCCGGCCGGCGTCGCGCGGCGCGGCGATCCTGAGACCGGGCACGACCTGGAGCATCGACAGGTCCCACATCCCGTTGTGGGAGGGACCGTCGACGCCGGTCACGCCGGCCCGGTCCAGGACGAACGTCACTCCGCACCGGTGCAGCGCGACATCCATGAGCACCTGGTCGAAGGCCCGGTTGAGGAAGGTCGCGTACACGGCGACGACCGGGTGCAGGCCGCCGGTGGCGAGCCCGGCCGCACTCACCGCGGCATGCTGTTCGGCGATCCCGACGTCCCACACCCGCTCCGGGAAGCGCTCGGCGAACGGACCGAGGCCCGTGGGGTGCAGCATGGCGGCGGTGACGGCGACGATGTCGGGCCGTTCGGCGCCGAGCACGACCATCTCCTCGCCGAACACCGCGGTCCAGGAAGGCCCGTTGGACGGTGTGAGCGGCGCGCAGGTCAGCGGGTCCATCGCGCCGACCGTGTGGAAACGGTCGGCTTCGTCGTCGAGGGCCGGCTGGTAGCCGCGGCCCTTCTCGGTCAGGCAGTGCACGAGGACCGGCCCGTGGAAGCACTGCGCGCGGCGCAGCGCCGACTCGACGGCCTCGGTGTCGTGTCCGTCGATCGGGCCGAGGTACTTCAGGCCGAGGTCCTCGAACATGCCCTGCGGTGCGAACGCGTCCTTGAAGCCCTTCTTCGCCCCGTGCAGCGACCCGTAGAGCGGCTGCCCCACGACGGGCGTCTGCTGGAGCACCTCCTTGCCCCAGGCCAGGACCCGCTCGTAGCCGTCGGTGGTGCGCAGGGTCGCGAGGTGCCCGGCGAGACCGCCGATGGTCGGCCCGTAGGAGCGCTCGTTGTCGTTGACCACGATGATCAGCGGGCGGTCACGGGCGGCAGCGATGTTGTTGAGCGCCTCCCAGGCCATGCCCCCGGTGAGCGCGCCGTCCCCGATGACGGCGACGACGTGGCTCTTCCCGCCGAGCACCTCGTTGGCTTTGGCGAGGCCGTCGGCCCAGCCGAGCACGGTGGAGGCGTGGCTGTTCTCGATGACGTCGTGCTCGGACTCGGCGCGCGACGGGTAGCCGGAGAGGCCGCCCTTGGTGCGCAGCTTCGAGAAGTCCTGCCGCCCGGTGAGGAGCTTGTGTACGTAGCTCTGGTGGCCGGTGTCCCACAGGATGCGGTCGGCCGGGGAGTCGAAGGCCCGGTGCAGGGCGATGGAAAGCTCGACCACGCCCAGGTTGGGCCCCAGGTGGCCCCCGGTGCGGGCTACGCCGGCGATGAGGAACTCCCTGATCTCCAGGGCGAGTTGGCCCAGGTCGGCCTGGTCGAGCGCTTGCAGGTCGTGCGGCCCCCGGATGTTCTCCAAGATCGTCACGTTCGGGCCCCCTCCTGTGGATCCTGTTCAGCTCACGATCGTCCTCGGGTGCGCTCGACGGCCGCCGGCCGAGGGCGCGGCGAGTCCCGGGCTGGGCTCGACGGCCGCCGGGTCTGCGGCATGGCGAGCCCTCGGCCGGGCTCGCCGGCACCGCCGGGCCGGCGACGCGGCGAGCCCCGAAGAGACCGGCTCTCCGGGGCTCACGACGTCACGCGCGGTTGGCCTGGATGGTCTCGCGGACCGCCCTGAGCGACTCCTTCAGGGACCCCATGGTGGCGAGCACGGCGGTCGGCTCGTAGCCGCAGTGCGCCATGCAGTTCGCGCACCGGTCGTCCTTGCCGCGGCCGTACTTGTCCCAGTCGGTCTCCTCGACCAGCTCACGGTAGGTCGGCACGTACCCGTCGCTCATCAGGTAGCAGGGACGCTGCCAGCCGAAGAGCGAGTAGTTGGGGATCGCCCACGCGGTGCAGGGGAAGTCGGCCTTGCCCTCCAGGAAGTCCAGGAAGAGCGGCGAGTGGTTGAGCCGCCAGCGGGCGCGGTTGCCGCCGGAGAAGGCCTTCTTGAAGAGCTCCCGGGTCTGCTCGACCCCCAGGAAGTGCTCCTGGTCGGGCGCCTTCTCGTAGGCGTAGGCGGGCGAGATCATCATCTCGTCGACCTTGAGGTCGTCATTGAGGAAGTTGAGCACCTCGATGATGGTCTGCGGGGTGTCGGTGTTGAAGAAGGTCGAGTTGGTGGTGACCCGGAAGCCCTGCCGCTTGGCCTCCTTGATCGCCTCGACCGCCTCGTCGAACACCCCCTCCTTCGCCACCGACTCGTCGTGCCGCTCGCGCAGCCCGTCGATGTGCACGGCGAACGCGAAGTACGGCGACGGCGTGAACTTCTCCAGCTTCTTGCGCATGAGGAGCGCATTGGTGCACAGGAAGACGTACTTCTTCTTGGCCACCAACTGGCGCACGATCTCATCGATCTGAGGGTGCATCAGCGGCTCGCCGCCGGCGATGGACACCATCGGGGCACCGGATTCCAGGACGGCGCCCACGGCCTGGGCCACCGGCATCCGCTGCTTCAGGATCCCGGCCGGATGCTGGATCTTGCCACAGCCCTCACATTTCAGGTTGCAGGCGAAAAGCGGTTCCAGCTCGACGATCAGCGGGAACTTGTCACGCTTGCGCAACTTCTGTTCAAAAAGATAGGTCCCGACCCTGATGGACTGACGAAGCGGCATGGCCATCTGGCTCACCTCCTGGGGAGCAGCAAAGAACGGTGCCATTCAAAGAAAGCGGGAAGAACGGCACGAAGAACGCGGAAGGCTGATATTCCACCGCGTACCGTGCCAATTCGGACGAGTTCATGTTCTGGAGCGTCCACGACCACTCGGACGGCCGCAACCGGACGCGGTCCGGTCTGCCGGGCGGCCCACAGCGTGGCGGCGGACTCCATGTCCACCGCGATCGCCCCGGTCGCCCTCAGATCGGCCCGCTCAGGTCCGCGTACGACGTGGTCGGAGCCCGCGAGCGGGCCGGTGTGGACCGTACGGCCCGGCAGCGCCTCGGTGAGTGCCCTGGCGAGCACCTCGATGGAGCTGCACACGGTGGTGCCCCGCGGATCGCGGGTTTCCTCGGCGACGACCAGGTCCCCGGGGTGCATCCCGGGGACGAGGCCGGCGCAGAAGCCTGAGGCGATGACCGCGGCGTCCTGGGTGGCGGCCGCGCTCAGCGTGCGTCGGAGAGCGCGTTCGGCCGCCATGGGGCCCATGCCGCTGCGGACCACCGTGACCGGGGCCGCCGCGCCGCGGGCGCCGCGCAGCGCGAGCCGCTCGATGGTGAGCGCGCACGCGATCACCAGCGGAACGGGCCGCGGGGCCTGGGGTGTGTCCATCAACCCCCCTTGGCCGCGTGGAGGGAGAACGGTTCTCCGTGGAGATAGCGGCCGAGCGCGGTCAGCGGGAAGACCTGCCGGTAGAGGTGGTAGTTGATCGAGAAGTCCCAGGGGAACCCGGTTCCGGTGAAATACGGCTCGTCCCAGGAGCCGTCCTCGCGCTGGTTCTCGGCGAGCCAGGCGATGCCGCGCTCGGTGGCCTTCTTGTCCCGCTCCCCCGCCGCGAGGAGCGCGAGCAGCGCCCAGGCGGTCTGCGAGGCGGTCGAGGGCCCGCGGCCCACCCATTCGGTCTCGCCGTAGGAGCGCAGGTCCTCGCCCCAGCCGCCGTCGTCGTTCTGCACGGACTCCAGCCAGCTCACCGCGCGGCGGATCGCGGGGTGCGATACGGGGATGCCGGCGGCGGTCAGTGCGGGCACCACCGACCCTGTGCCGTATACGTAGTTGACGCCCCAGCGCCCGAACCAGGCACCGCACGGCTCCTGTTCGGCGAGGAGCCACTCGATGCCGCGCCGGGTGCGCGGATCGTGGGCCTTGCCTTCGTGGGCGAGCATCTCCACGACGTGGGCGGTGACGTCGGCCGACGGCGGGTCGATGACCTCACCGAAGTCGCAGAACGGCAGCCGGTTGGGGAAGGCGCTGGTGTTGTCCGCGTCGAACGCGGCCCAGGCGCCGTTCTTCGACTGCATCCCGAGAGTCCAGCGCGCCCCGCGTTCGACGGCCGCGTCCACCCTCTCCTGCTGAGGGTGCTTGACGCGGCGCAGCGCCAGGATCACCTCGGCGGTGTCGTCGATGTCCGGGTAGTTGTCGTTGTGGAACTCGAACGCCCAGCCGCCCGGCTCCAGTTGGGGCCTGCGCACCTTCCAGTCGCCGGGCCGGGTGATCTCCTCGGCGAGCATCCAGTCGGCCGCCTTGACCAGCGCGGGGTGGTCGGCCGGCACGCCCGCGTCGGCGAGCGCGATGGCCGCCAGGCAGGTGTCCCACACCGGGGACTGGCAGGCCTCGACCATCCGGGCACCGTCCTCGCGCCACACCGCGAACCGGTCGAGCGAGGCGAGTCCGGCCCGCATCACCGGATGGTCGAGGTCGTAGCCGAGCAGATGCAGGGCGATCACCGAGTACACGGCGGGGGGCTGGATGCCGCCCCAGCAGCCGTCGTTCTCCTGGCGCTCCACGATCCAGCGGGCGGCGCTGCGCATCGCCGCCCGGCGCAGCGTGCGGGGCGCCACCCTGCGGTAGGCGTGCAGCACCTTGTCGAGCCGCTGGAACGCTCCGCTCCAACTCGCCACGGACGCAAGGGGCTTGGGAGGGTTGGGCCGGGCGGCATCGGTGTGCAGCTCGTCGAGCGCGAAGGGCGCGGGGCGCACCGGGCGCTTGGCCGACACCACGGTGAGCGGCACGATGGTCTGCCGGGCCCAGCAGCCGAAGTCGTAGATGTTGAGCGGGACCCACGGCGGCAGGAAGATCAGCTCGGGCGGCAGCTCGGGCAGGTCGTCCCACTTCCACCAGCCGAACAGGGCCAGCCAGATCCGGGTGAACACCCGGGCGGAGGCGATCCCGCCCCTGGCCCTGATCCAGGCGGAGGCGCGGGCCATGTGCGGGTCCTCGGGCCGGTCGCCGGCGAGCCTGAGGGCCACGTACGCCTCGATGGTGGCGGACAGTTCGCCGGGCCCGCCGTAGAAGGTGGCCCAGGTGCCGTCGTCACGCTGCTCGCCCCGGATGAACAGGGCCGCCGCCCGCAGCGTCCGTTCGTCCTGGATTCCGAGGAACTGACGCAGCAGCAGGTCCTCGGCGTCCATGGTGACGTTGGTTTCCAGGTCGCCCTTCCACCAGCCATCGGCGTCCTGTCTCGCCAACAGGTGCGCAACGCCGCGATCCGTTGCCAGCCGGGCGGCGTCGAGCACCTCGTGCGCGCCGGGGGCCGTCCCGGCGGTCGTACTGGCCGCGGCTGCCCGGGGCTGGGTGGCCCCGGCGCTTCCGTCGGTCGTCGCTGTCATGGCTTCCCCTTAGTGCAGTGGCTACTTCTGCTGTGCTGGGGTCTCCGTCGGAGCGAGCCCGGTTGCCCGGGCCCCTCCGGCGACTGCGAGTCATATGCGAATGGCAATCATCTCTTTCGTACGACGACGAAGTCGGCCAGCGCGGTGAGCTGGGCTCGGACGAGTTCCGGCATGTCGACGCGGCGGAGCGCCTCGATCGCGACGGTGTGCTGCCTGCGGGCCTCCTGGGAGGTCCACTCGCGGCCGCCGGCCTCCTCGATCAGGGCCGCCCGGGTGGCGAACTCCGCCTCGGAGAAGCTGTCGAAGTCGTTGCTCTTGGCGTCGGCGGCGAGCAGCTCGGCGAGGCGGGTGGAGGCCGGGCCGCCCGCGGCGAGCGCGGCGACGACCGGCAGTGACTTCTTGCGCTGGCGCAGGTCGCTCCAGGTCTGCTTGCCGGTGGCGTCCGGGTCGCCCCAGATGCCGAGGAGGTCGTCGACGGCCTGGAAGGCGAGGCCGAGGTGGTAGCCGTACGCCTCCAGGGTGTCGGCGGTCTTGTCGTCGGCGCCGCCGAGGACCGCGCCGATCGAGCAGGCGCAGGCGAGCAGAGCGCCCGTCTTGTTGCCCTCCATCTCCAGGCACTCCTCGACGGTGACCCGCTCGCGGTGCTCGTAGGAGATGTCCTGGGCCTGACCGTCGATCAACTTCAGTGTGGCGCTGGTGAGTCGGCGGGTCGCGCGGCCCGCTTCGACGGTGCCGAGCTCCAGGAGGACCTCGTTGGCGAGGGCGAACAGGGCGTCGCCGACGAGGATCGCCTGCGCGGGGCCGTGCACCTTCCACACCGTGTCGCGGTGGCGGCGCTGCTCGTCGCCGTCCATGAGGTCGTCGTGCAGAAGCGAGAAGTTGTGGACGAGCTCGACGGCGACCGCGCCGGGCACGCCGACCTCGGCGGCGGCGCCGGCCGCCTCCGCGGAGAGCAGGGCCAGCGCGGGCCGTACGGCCTTGCCGCCGTCACCGGTCGAGGGGCGGCCCTGGGCGTCGATCCACCCGAAGTGATAGGCGGCGACGGTGTCCATGGGAGCCGCGAGCCGGTCGACGGCCGCCCGCAGCTCCGGAGTCGACAGCGCGCGCCCCCGCTCCAGCAGGGCGGTGACGTCCACGGTGTCCACAGCCGGATTCGCCGAAGCCGAAGGCACAGTCGGCACAGTCTCTCCTCTTGTTCCAGTACTGCTAACAGTCATGCCGCCTCCTGAAGCGGATGAACGTGGGGGCGGCCCAGAGCGGCGAGCGCGGCGCCGGCGGCGCTGAATCCGCTGCGTACGGCGCCTTCCATGGTCGCGGGCCAGCCGGTCGCGGTCCACGCGCCGGCCAGGTACAGGCCGTCCGCGCGGGTCCGTGCCGACGGCCGCAGCCGGCCGACGCCGGGGGTGGGGGCGAACGTCGCTGTCCGCTCCCGGGTGACGAAGAAGTCGAGGATCCCGGCGCCGCGCGCCGCGGGCAACAGCTTTTCCAGCTCGGGCAGGTAGCGGGCGCGCAGTTCGGCCACGGGCAGCTCGATCTCGTCGCCTGCGTTCGACTGCGAAAGCGCCAGGTACTGGCCTTCTCCGGTGAGCCCCGATGAGTCCGTACGGTCGAAGACCCACTGCACCGGGGTGCCGAGCGCCGCGAAGAAGGGCTGTGGCAGCACTTTACGGTCGTAGACGACGTGCACGTTGAGGATGGGCGCGGTCCCGATGGAGAGCAGCTTGTCCGGCTCGTCGAGGGCGCCGTCGGGCAGCAGGTCGTACGTCTCCTTCTGCGCTGTGGCGAGCACGACGACCTCGGCGTCGAGCGTCTCGCCGCTCAGCGTCACCTGCCAACCGCCGTTGTCCGTACGGGAGATGGCCTCGGCCTTGGTGCGCGTCTCCACCCGTACGCCCGCCGCGTCGAGCGCCTTGCGGGCGAGGGTGTCGTGGAGGTCGCCGAGCGGTACGCGGGCCCACCCGATGTCGGCGGCGCCCGCCTCGGAGAGCAGGCCGGTCTTGAAGACCATGGCGGCGAGCCCGAGCGAGGCGTGCGGGGCGGTGGCGTTGAGGGTGGCCACGCCCACCAGGTCCCACAGCGCCTCGATGGTTCGCTCGGACTGGCCGTGCCGGCTGAGCCAGCTCGCGAAGTCCACGCCGTCCAGGGCCGGGTCGGCGGGGTCGAGCTTCTTCAGGGCGAGCGCGGCACGTCCGACGGAGGCGCGCTCGGCGAGCGAGAGGTGCGGGTAGGTCGCCAGGCTCCGCGCCAGGTGCAGCGGCACCGGCAGCGCGTCGCGGCGCAGCCGGCCGAGCCGGGGGCCCCTGGGGTGCGCCACGTCGAGGACGGGCACGTCCAACTTGGCCTGGACGGGGGCGAGTTCGGCGCCGCCGACCCGGTCGAGGAACCAGCGGTAGGCGGTGCAGCAGCGCAGATAGACGTGCTGGCCGTTGTCGACGGTCAGGTTGCCGCGCCGGAAGGAGAACGCGAGGCCGCCCAGGCGCGGCCTGCCCTCGGCGAGGGTCACGTCCAGGCCCGCGTCGGCGAGTTCGAGCGCCGCGGTGATGCCGGCGAGGCCGCCGCCGACGACCACGGCGCGCTGGGGCCGGGTGCCGTTCATACGTCCTCCCCTCGGAACGTCCGGGCCGCGCCGGTGGGGTGCGTATGGCGCGCCGATGCCGTCAGGGACGCGGCGGTGTGCCCACAGGTTGCACGCAGGGCCCGTGTCATGACGCTCGGCCCTTCGTCGGGGTACGCGTGGTGCATCAGGCGCGCCTCCTGGCGCTCTGGCGGGACACGTACCGGGTGTCGAGCCCGGAGAGGCCGCGGACGGCGACGTACGCCTTTTCGCGGCCGGGCAGCGAGACCCGGCCGCGGAGCACGGCCTCGGGGTCGCGTTCGATGCGGTCGAGCAGGCGGCGGTAGATGCCGGCCATCGCGGCGACGCAGGCGCCGCTGCGCCGGTCCAGCATGGGCAGCAGCCGGTAGCCCTCGGCGAACAGGGCGCGGGCGCGCCGCACTTCGAAGTGGACGAGGCCGGCGAAGTCGGAGCCGGGGGGCGGCAGCGGGCCGTCGAACCCGGTCGAGCAGCCGAACTTGGCGAGGTCGTCGGCGGGCAGGTAGGTCCGTCCGGTGCCGGCGTCCTCGCGAACGTCCCTGAGGATGTTGGTGAGTTGGAGCGCGAGCCCCAGCGTGTCGGCGTACTCGGCGGCGCGCTCGCTGCCGGGCGCGCCGGGCTGCGTACCGAACACGCCGAGCGAGAGCCGGCCGATGGCGCCGGCGACGCAGCGGCAGTAGGCCTTCAGGTCGTCCCAGGTCTCGTACGTCTCGCCGTGCACATCCATCAGGACGCCGTCGATGAGTTCGTCGAGGCCGCCGAGCGGGATCGGGAAGCGGCGTGCCGCGTCCGCGAGGGCCACCGCCACGGGGTCGGTGTCGTCCTCGTCGACCGCGCCGTCCCGGATCCGCCCGAGCAGCGCCCGGGTCTCTTCGAGCCGCGTCCGCTTGGCGTCCTCGGCCAGCGTGCCGTCACCGATGTCGTCGACCCGGCGCGAGAACGCGTACAGCGCCGACATCGCCTGCCGCTTGTCGGCCGGCAGCAGCCGGATGCCGTATGCGAAGTTGCGCGCCTGCTGCCCGGTCACGGCCTCGCAGTAGCTGTATGCGGCCTGTACCGGTGCGGACACGGGTGCCTGTGCCTCCACTGTCCGGCTCACCCCTCTCTACGCGCTGTTCGCAAGACGGCTCCCACCTCGCGCACCAGCCTTGCCTTGGTGGGCTTGGGCGGCCCCGGAAGTACGTCGTGGCCGGCGGCAGCCACCGCGTCGAGCGCGGCACGGCCTCCGGCCACGAATCCGGCCAGCAGTAGCTTGAGTCTGCCGTGGACGCTACCCACCAGGGGGGTGCCTTCATTCAGCAACGACCCGGCGCGTTCCGCTTCGAACGCGACCAGGGCGCGCACCGAAGCGCTCCCCCGGGGGGCGGCCAGATCGGCCTGTGTGACATGGAAACGTGCCATGTCCTCGGCCGGCAGATAGATCCGGTCGCGGCCGAGGTCCTCCTTCACGTCCTGGAGGTGTTCGACGATCTGCAACGCGGTGCAGATCGCGTCGGAGCGGCGGATCCGCTCCGGGCTCGCAGTGCCGGTGATGGCGAGGACGAGCCGCCCCACGGGATTGGCGGAGAGCTCGCAGTACGCGACCAAGTCCTCGTACGTCTCGTAGCGGCGCACCCGCTGGTCCTGGCGGTTGGCCTCGATGAGGCCGAGGAAGGGCTCGGGGGTGAGCGCGCGGCGGCGCACGGTCGGCTGGAGCGCCCGCAGGAGCGGGTGGTGCGGGACGCCCTCGAAGACCCGGTTCAGGTCCGTCTCGAAGGCGTCGAGCAGGGCGAGCCGGTCGTCGGCGTCGGCGGGGGCCACGCCGAGGTGGCGGGCGTCGGCGCCGCCGGGGGCGAGGTCGCCGTCGCCGATGTCGTCGACGAGGCGGGCGAAGCCGTAGATCGCCATCAGGTCGTCGCGCCAGGCGCGCGGCAGGAAGAAGGGGGCCACGGGGAAGTTCTCGTCGGCGGCCTTGTCGAGGGTGGCGCGCGCGGAGGGCACGGAGGGCGCGGAGGGTCCGGGGCGCACATCCCGGCCTTGGGTCACCGGGTACCGCCCGGGGCGGGAACGGCGGCCGTCCCTGGGAGCTGGAGATCTTCCGTAGCCATGGCCGTCACATCTCCCGTTCTACACCGCCGACCCAAAACATCCTATTTCGGACACGCCGCCTGACCTCCCCGGACGGGGCGTCCCGTCGCGCGAGGAGCCCGGGGCGTATTACCCCACTTGCCGCGAATCAGCACCGGTACAGCTTACGTTGTACAACGGCCGCCGACACGCGGGGGTGTTGCGAGCATTACAAGAACACTCCGATCGGGCCCAACTTTCTCCGCATACTGGCAACTTGACGGGATCTTGACTGCCGGACCACACCCTAGGACGCACAAGCCCCCGCCGGGGTTGATCGACAGGGGCTCGTTCTCCGCGGCGGCGCCGGGTGACTGAGCGTCAGCGGCCGGACTCCTTCTGGTACGCCTTGACGACCTCGTCGGTCGGCCCGTCCATGAGGAGCTCGCCGCGCTCCAGCCACAGCACCCGGTCGCAGGTGTCCCGGATGGAGCCGATGCTGTGGCTCACCAGGAAGACGGTGCCCGCGTGCTTGCGCAGCTCGCGGATCCGTTCCTCGGAGCGGATCTGGAACTGACGGTCACCGGTGGCGAGCGCCTCGTCGATCATGAGGACGTCGTGGTCCTTGGCCGCGGCGATGGAGAACCGCAGCCGGGCCGCCATGCCGGAGGAGTAGGTCCGCATCGGCAGGGAGATGAAGTCGCCCTTGTCGTTGATGCCGGAGAAGTCGACGATCTCCTCGTAGCGCTCCTTGACCTCCTCGCGCGACATGCCCATGGCCAGGCCGCCGAGGATGACGTTGCGCTCGCCGGTGAGGTCGTTCATCAGCGCCGCGTTCACGCCGAGCAGCGAGGGCTGGCCGTCGGTGTAGACGCGCCCGCTCTCGGGCGGCAGCAGGCCGGCGATGGCCCGCAGCAGCGTCGACTTGCCGGAACCGTTGGAGCCGATCAGGCCGATCGCCTCGCCGCGGTACGCGGTGAACGAGACGCCCTTGACGGCGTGCACCCGGCGCATGCCACGCGAGGTGCCGCCGGTCTTGTCCTTCTTGACGATGCGGCTCAGGGCCGCGGTGGCGCTGCCCCTTCCGCCGCCGCCACCGTTGACGGTGTACACGATGTGCACGTCGTCGCAGATGACGGTGGGAATCCGCGCGTCCTCGACCGCCACGCGGTCCTTGATGTCCTCAGCCACGGCCATAGCGCTCCTCAGCCTTCCAGAAGTACACGAATCCCAGGGCGCCCACGACGACGGCCCAGCCCGTCGCCAGGGCCCAGACGTGCGGGGGCAGGGACTTGCCGCCGTACCCGTCCAGCAGGGCGTACCGCGCCAGATCCATGTAGACCGCCGCGGGGTTGATCTGCAGCACGTGCTTGAGCCAGCCCGGCTTGTCGTGGAGCACGGCGGTGATGCTGAACATCACGCCGGACGAATACATCCACGTACGCATGATGAACGGCATCAGCTGCGCGAGGTCGGGTGTCTTCGCGCCGAGCCGCGCGAAGATCAGCGCGAGCCCGGTGTTGAAGACGAACTGCAGCGCGAGCACCGGAACGATCAGGATCCACGTCATGCCCGGTGCGAAGCCGGATGCGACCACGACGATCATCAGGACGATCATCGAGAACAGCAGCTGCTGGAGCTGCTGCAGCGCGAAGGAGATGGGCAGCGAGGCGCGCGGGAAGTGCAGCGCCCGCACCAGGCCCAGGTTGCCCGAGATCGCCCGTACGCCCGCCATCAGCGAGTTCTGCGTGAACGTGAACAGGAACACGCCGGTCACCAGGAACGGGATGAAGACATTGTTGGGAATGCCCTTCCTCGTTCCCATCAGCACGCCGAAGATGAAGTAGTAGACCAGCGCGTTCAGCAGGGGCGTCGCCACCTGCCAGATCTGGCCGAGCTTCGCCTCGCTGTACTGGGCGGTGAGCTTGGCCGAGGAGAACGACAGGATGAAGTGGCGCCGGCCCCAGAGCTGCTTGATGTAAGCGGTGAGCCCGGGCCGGGCACCGCTCACCGACAGCCCGTGCCGGGCGGCAAGGTCCGCCGGGGACAGGGTTGTGTCACTCACAAGTGGAAACTTTCGTGTGCAGGAAGTACGCCCGATGGTCTCAGAGCCGAGGCTCTCAGATGACGGGGGGACGGCCCAGCCGGGTGAGCTTCACGACCGTACGCCACTTCATGGGACGGCGCGGTCCGCACGGCGTCGTCCAGCCCTCCTTGAACCCGCCGAACCAGGCCTTCAGGGCCGGGCCCGAGGGCTTGCGCGCCAGGGTGAGGAGCAGCCAGACCCCGAGGTAGACCGGGACCAGGAGCGCCGGCAGGTTGCGCCGGGCGAGCCAGACCCGGTTGCGGGCCACCATCCGGTGGTAGACCGCGTGCCGGGACGGGGCGGTCGTCGGGTGGTTGAGGACCATGTCCGCGCGGTAGTCGATCATCCAGCCGGCGTCCAGGGCCCGCCAGGCGAGGTCGGTCTCCTCGTGCGCGTAGAAGAACTCGTCGGGCAGACCGCCGACCTCGGCGAAGACCCGGGTCCGCACGGCGTTGGCGCCGCCGAGGAAGGTCGTCACGCG
Organism: Streptomyces sp. NPDC048361; assembly: GCF_040651795.1. Classification (NCBI taxonomy): domain Bacteria; kingdom Bacillati; phylum Actinomycetota; class Actinomycetes; order Kitasatosporales; family Streptomycetaceae; genus Streptomyces; species Streptomyces sp. NPDC048361. The sequence goes on along the minus strand of NZ_JBEZKW010000017.1, from coordinate 100,231 downwards.
CGAGGAGCGCATCGGGTCGGCGGCGCGCAGCCTCGGGACGTGGCGGCGCTGGGTGGCACCGGTCTCCGGGTCGGCGATGCGGAAGCTGATGATGCCGAGCTCCGGGTCGGCCGCGAAGGCCTGGCGGCACAGTTCGGCGGTGTCCTGATGGGCGAGGAGGCCGTCGTCGTCGAGGAAGAGCAGGATGTCCATCTCGGCGCCCGAGGGGCCGAAGGCCTCGATGCCGACGTTGCGGCCGCCCGGGATGCCCAGGTTCTCCGGCAGTTCTACGGTGCGTACGCCCTCGGGGACGTCCGGCACGGGGGCGCCGTTGCCGACCACGGCGACCTCGACCCGGTCGCCGTCCTGCTTGGCCACCGAGTCGAGCAGGGCGCGCAGTTCTGCGGGGCGGTTGCCCATGGTGATGATCACCGCGCCGACCTTCAGGGGGCCGCCCTGCACCGGGGCGCTCACTTCAGCCTGCTGGAGGCGAGGACGGACACCAGGTGCAGCAGCGTCTGAAGGAGCGCGATGCCCGCGAGCACCGCGACGCCCAGACGCGAGAAGTACAGGTCGCCGCGGATCTGGTCCAGGACGGCGAGGACCAGAATCAGCAGGGACGCCTCGATGCCGAGGACGAGCCGGTGGAACTTGAGCGCGGCGGCGGCCCTGCGGGCGAGCGCCATGCCGGACGAGCGCGGGGTGGCGGCCGCGTCCTTGACCTGCGGGAGCCCGGCCTGGTGGCGGGCGACGCCGACCAGGTCCGTCTCGGCCTTGATCAGGATCGCGCCGAGCGCGGCGAGCGTGCCGAGGAAGGCCCACAGCCAGTCGATGCGGCCGTGGCCCCACAGATCGGCGGCGCGCAGGCCGAAGCCGACCAGGACCGCGGCGTCGCACAGGTAGGCGCCGACCCGGTCGAGGTAGACGCCGGAGAGCGAGAACTGCTTCTTCCAGCGGGCCACTTCGCCGTCGACACAGTCGAGCAGCAGATAGCCCTGGACGGCGATGACGCCGAGGACGGCGCCCCACACCCCCGGCACGAGCAGGGCCGGAGCGGCGAGGACACCGCTGAGGGTCATCAGATAGGTCAGCTGGTTCGGCGTGACCTTGGTGGTGACCAGGACGCGGGTGATGCGCAGCGAGATCTCGCGCATGTAGAGGCGGCCGCCCCAGTGCTCGCCGCTGACCCGGTCCTTCACACCCGCCGGGTGCACGACCGGACGGAGCTCAGCTACGGATGGTCTTGGCATAGTCGGCGTACGCGTCCCTGATCTGGTCGGTGGACAGGTCGAGGTGTTCGAGGATGGTGTAGCGGCCGGGGCGGGTCTGCGGGGCGAACTCGACGGCCTGGACGAACTCGTCCACGCTGAAGCCGATTCCCTCCGGGGTGACCGGCAGCCGGTGCCGCTGGAGCACGCTCGCCATCAGCGCGGACTCCTCCACCGCGCCGCGCAGGTGCATGGCGAAGGCGGCGCCGAGGCCCACTTGTTCGCCGTGGCTCGCGGCCCGCTTGGGGAAGAGGAGGTCGAAGGCGTGGTTGATCTCGTGGCAGGCGCCCGACGCGGGGCGCGAGTCACCGGAGATCGACATGGAGATGCCCGTGAGGACCAGGCCCTCGGCGAGCACTTGGAGAAAGCCGTCGTCACCGACGCCGCCGGGATGGCGCAGCACCGCCTCGCCGGCCTGGCGGGCCATGGCCGCGGCGAGACCGTCGATGGACTCGCCGGTCTCCCGGTTCGACAGCTCCCAGTCCGCGATGCAGGAGATGTTCGAGATGGCGTCGCCGATGCCCGACCGCACGAAGCGGGCGGGAGCCTCGCGGATGACGTCCAGGTCGATGACGACGGCGATCGGCGTGGGCACCCCGTAGGAGCCGCGGCCCGCGTCGTTGTCGAGCGTGGCGACCGGCGAGCAGAGGCCGTCGTGCGCCAGGTTGGTCGGGACGGCGACCAGGGGGAGACCGATGCGCGCCGCGGCGTACTTGGCGCAGTCGATGATCTTGCCGCCGCCGAGTCCGACGACGGCGTCGTAGTGCCCCGACTTCATCGCGTCGGCGAGCTTGATGGCGTCATCGAGCGTGCCGCCGCCGACTTCGTACCAGTCGGCGCCGGGCAGTGCCGGAGCGATCCGCTCGCGCAGCACCGCCCCGGAGCCGCCGCTGATGGCCACCGCGAGCTTGCCCGACGCCGAGATGCGCTGATCGGCGAGGACGCACGCCAGATCGTCCAGCGCCCCGGCCCGGATGTCGACGACGACCGGCGACGGAATCAGTCGCGTCAGTACTGGCACGCGATCTCACGGCCCTTCGCCAGGTCGTCGTGGTTGTCGATCTCGACCCACGACACCTCGCCGATGGGGGCCACGTCGACGGTGAAGCCGCGGTTGACGAGCTCCTGGTAGCCGTCCTCGTAGTAGAGGTCGGGGTCGCGCTCGAAGGTGGTCTTCAGGGCGTCGGCGAGCTCTTCGGCGGCCTCGGCCTCGATGAGCGTGACACCGATGTACTCGCCGGTGGCGGTCGCCGGGTCCATCAGCTTGGTGATGCGCTGAACGCCCTTGCCCTCGGCGGTGATGACCTTCATCTCCTCGTCGGCGAGGGACTTCACCGTGTCGAGCGCGAGGATGATCTTCTGGCCCTGGCCGCGGGCGGCCAGCAGGGTCTTCTCGACGGAGACGGGGTGGACCGTGTCGCCGTTGGCGAGGATCACACCGCGCTTGAGGACCTCACGCGCGCACCACAGGGAGTAGGCGTTGTTCCACTCCTCGGCCTTGTCGTTGTCGATCAGCGTGATCGTGACGCCGTACGTGGCCTCCAGGGCCTCCTTGCGCGCGTACACGGCCTCCTTGCGGTAGCCGACCACGATGGCGACTTCGGTGAGGCCGACCTCGGCGAAGTTCTTCAGCGCGATGTCCAGGACGGTGGTGTCACCGTCGACAGGCACGAGGGCCTTCGGGAGCGTGTCGGTGTAGGGGCGCAGACGGCGTCCGGCACCGGCTGCCAGTACGAGGCCAATCATGCTGTTTCTCCTTCGTCATGTACGGCAGGTGCTCCGGAGGACACCCAGAAGCGGATGGACTCCACGAGCACCACGAGCGCGATGACCGCCGCAAGGGCGGTGAGCGCCAGGGTGAAGTCTGTGTCTCGCGTGGCGAGGACGGCGGCGAGCACGGTCACCACGAGCGTGCGGCCTTCCTGGCCGCCGATCACCCGCACCAGCCACTGCGGCGGCGCGCCGGAGCCGCCCTTGATGCGGTAGACCGTGTCGTAGTGATGGTAGGCGACCGCTGATACGAGTCCGAAAGCCGCGGGAAGGGCCCCGTTCACGTCCGAGCGGGCCGCCAGGATCAGGACCGTGCAGTATTCGGCCACCCGGAAGAGTGGCGGTACGAGCCAGTCGAGGGCGCCCTTGAGGGGGCCGGAGACGGCGAGCCCGGACAGGACCGCGTAGAGCACGGCGGCGCCGATCACCAGGCCGCTGCCGACGGGCAGCGTCAGAGCGGCGGCGATCAGTACGGCGGCGCCGAGGCCTGCGACGACGGGGGCGGCCGGGATCCGGGGCGCCTTCGCCGCGACGAGCTGCGCGAGCGGCCCGCTGTCGGCGAGCTCGGCAAGGGCCCGGGCGGCGCGGTCGGTGCGGGTGGCGCGGCGGGTCAGGGAGCGCAGGACGCGGCCCGCGGTCGTGTAGCAGGCGGCGAAGGCACAGCCGATGAGCAGCGCGTAGAAGACGATCCGGGGCGTGGTGGCCGCGGTCAGGATCGCGATCATGGCCCAGCGCTCACCGATGGGCAGCACGATCATGCGCCGCACCCACACCGTCCAGCCGACCGAGTCGAGCTTGTCGGAGAGGGCCGCGGTGGGGCTGGTGTTGGCGGACGCGTCGTGATTGGCCTCGTTGAAGGAGAAGTCCACGACGTGCCGGCAGGTCTGGAGGACCATCGCGCCGAGCGCGAGCGCCCACACGTCGTCACCACCCCGGGCGGCGCCGAGGGCGAGGCCGGCGTAGTACGCGTACTCCTTGGCGCGGTCGAACGTCGCGTCGAGCCAGGCGCCCATCGTCGAGTACTGGAGCGAGTAGCGGGCGAGCTGCCCGTCGGTGCAGTCCAGGACGAAGGAGAGGATCAGCAGGACGCCGGCCGCGACATAGCCGCCGCGCGTCCCGGTCGCCGCGCAGCCGGCCGCGATCAGGGCGGTGATCAGCGAGGCCGTGGTGACCTGGTTGGGGGTGAGCCCCCGGCGGGCGCACCAGCGGGCGACGTAACGGGAGTAGGGGCTGATGAAGTGGGTGGTGAAGAAGCCGTCGCGGGACTTGACCGCGTTGCGAAGGCGTACGGCCTCGTCGTCGACGGCGGCGACAGCGCGGGCCGCGTCGGCCGCCCCTTCGTCGTCGGCCGGGACGGTCGCGACGAGCGAGCCGAGCTCGGGGCGGTGCACCGCGACGCCGTCCGTCTCGATGGCCGCGGCCACGTCGTCGGTGAGGACGGAGGCGATGCGGACCGGAGTCGTGGGGACCGCGGCGGCGTCGGCCACGGCGCGGGCGAGCGCCGGCCGGGCCTCGGCCTGCACGGCGAGCGCGCCCGGGACACAGGCCGCGGGGAAGCGCGGGTCGGTCAGCGCGAGCCGCAGCGCGTGGAGGTGCCCGACGAACCGCGGGTCCACCAGGGCGACGCGCTCACCGGCCGGCACCTGGCCGACCAGGCGGGGCAGCTCGTCGGGGAGCAGGACTTCTCGTACGTCGAATCCCAGTGCGCGCAGATCGGGTCCGAGCTGCGATCCGGGTACCGGCGGACCGGTAAGGATGGCGGTCGACAGACGAATCCACTCCTTGCGACTGACATGGCTGAAGTCCGACGGCCCGGCCCGGCAGGGGGCGGGCGGCACGTCGGCAGAGGCTATCGGATGCACGGAAGCGGAAATTCACTGGCCGTTCACGCCCGATGGAGCCCGGGGGCTCCCGGTGCGGGGCGCCGCGATCATCATGGTGGATCAAGGGCGCGCCCCACAAACCAAGGGGGCGAGGTGCTCGTCCGCCGCGCGGCGCGGCCGGGCCACGGCGAGCGGCCCGCGATCGGTGCGACGCTCTGACCTGCGAGCATTTCCGCAGGTCAGAGCAGATGACAACGGTGTTCACTGCCGTGTTGCAGATACCCCCTACCCGTAGTTCACTGGCCCCCTTGAAGAGACGCGTGGAGACTCGTAAAGACGCGTAGAGACGTCGTTGTCGATCGGGAACGGATCCGGGAGGGCCTTTCATGGGGGCTGGGCACGACCACGGACACACACACGGCGGGCCGCCGCCGACGGGCACCGCGGCCGCCGCCTACCGGGGACGACTGCGGATCGCGCTCGGCATCACACTGACCGTGATGGTTGTGGAGGTCGTCGGTGGTCTCCTCGCGGACTCCCTCGCGCTCGTCGCGGACGCGGCGCACATGGCGACGGACGGCCTGGGGCTCGCGATGGCGCTGCTCGCCATCCACTTCGCCAACCGCCCCGCCGCCGGCAACCGCACCTTCGGGTTCGCCCGTGCGGAGATCCTCGCCGCGCTCGTCAACTGCATGCTGCTGCTCGGGGTGGGCGGCTACATCCTGTTCGAGGCGGTCGCCCGCTTCCTCGAACCGGCCGGCACCGCGGGGGGCACCGCCGTCGTCTTCGGCCTGATCGGCCTGGTCGCCAACTCCGTATCGCTCTGTCTTCTGATGAAGGGGCAGCAGGAGAGCCTGAACGTGCGCGGCGCCTTCCTCGAAGTGCTCTCCGACGCCCTCGGCTCGGGGGCCGTCGTGGTGGCCGGTCTGGTCATCATGACCACCGGCTGGCAGGCGGCCGACCCGATCGCATCCCTGGTGATCGGCGTGATGATCGTGCCCAGGACCGTCAAACTGCTGCGCGAGACCCTCAACGTCCTGCTCGAATCGGCTCCCAAGGGGGTCGACATGGCCGAGGTCCGCTCGCACATCGTGGAGCTGCCGGGCGTCGAGGACGTACACGATCTGCACGCCTGGACGATCACGTCCGGGATGCCGGTGCTCTCGGCGCACGTGGTGGTCAGCCAGGAGATGCTCGACTCGGTGGGGCACGAGAAGCTCCTGCACGAGCTGCAGGGATGCCTGGGCGATCACTTCGACGTCGAGCACTGCACGTTCCAGCTGGAGCCCAGTGGCCACGCCGAGCACGAGGCCCGGCTCTGCCACTGAGCAATGCTGTCACTGGAGCGGTGCCGGCACTGAGCGGTGCTGTCACGGGAGCGGTGCTGTCACGGGAGCGGTGCTGTCACCGATTCGGGGCGGTTCCGGCGGCACCGCGTGGGGCATGACATGCGGATGCCGGTCAATGGCGGACACACCGCTTTTGTACGGCAGACTGGGCAGCCGAGGACCGAAGCGAAGGATGGTTATGCCGAGCACACCAGCCACCACGGCGAACAACTCGTCGAACGGGACCACGGGCGCCGCCGCACCGGAGATCATGCTCGAACTCGTCGACGAGAGCGGCAACACCATCGGAACCGCGGAGAAGCTCTCCGCCCACCAGGCGCCCGGTCAGCTGCACCGGGCGTTTTCCGTTTTCCTCTTCGACCCGGCGGGCCGGCTCCTGATCCAGCGCCGGGCCCTCGGCAAGTACCACTCCCCCGGCGTCTGGTCCAACACCTGCTGCGGCCACCCCTACCCCGGCGAGTCCCCGTTCGCGGCGGCCGCCCGGCGCACCTACGAGGAGCTGGGCATCTCGCCGACGCTGCTCGCCGAGGCGGGCACGGTGCGCTACAACCACCCGGATCCGGAGTCGGGTCTGGTGGAGCAGGAGTACAACCACCTGTTCGTGGGGCTTGCGCAGTCACCCCTGCGGCCGGACCCCGAGGAGATCGGCGAGACCGCGTTCGTGACGCCGGAGGAGCTCGCCGAGCGGCACGCCATCGCCCCGTTCTCGGCGTGGTTCATGACGGTGCTCGACGCGGCGCGGCCCGCCGTGAAGGAGCTCACGGGGCCCGACGCGGGCTGGTGATGCCCGGCAGAGGGGCCAGCGGGAGTGCGGCCCACACGATCTTTCCGCCGCTCGCGGTCTGCTCGACGTCGCACACCCCGCCGGCCTCCTCGGTGATCTCACGGACCAGGAGCAGCCCCCGGCCGCCGGTCTGGGCGTAGTCCGCCTCCAGGGCCTTGGGCCGGTAGGGGTGGTTGTCCTCGACGGACACCCGGATCCATTCCGCCCCGATGGCCACCTCGACGGCGACCTCGGGCGAGAGCAGCGCCGCGTGTCTGACCGCGTTGGTGACCAGCTCCGAGACGATGAGCAGCAGCCCCTGTACGAGGTCGTCGTGGGCCGGCACGCCCTGGCGGCGCAGCAGGTCGCGCACCGCGTGCCGGGCCTGCGGCACGGAGACGTCGACGGCGGGGGCGGTGAACCGCCATACGCCTTCGTACGACTGCTGCCGGGCCGGGGCGGCGGGTTCGGGCGGGAGGCTCCCGCGGATCTCCATGTTCTGGCACCCACCTTTTGCGGCTCGACGGCACACCCCACTTCTCACGAGTGTCGGGAGTGCGCTGGTCCGGGCCGGCCCACTGAACAGAAGTCAGCATCTATCGACGCTTTTTGATGAGCGATGAGAGAGAAAGTCACCTCGGCGGCTGGTTCTGATCCCCTTCTGACGGCTTTGCCATGGCTTGCGGGGGTGTCGGAGCCATCGGCGGTGTGCTCTTCGCGGCCTCGGGCGATGTCACCGCGTCGCTCACAAGAGTGACGATTCTGCGTCCGCCGACTCCGATGGCGATCAGGCCCAGGCCGTCGAAGAGAAGAGCCAGCGAGAAGAAACAGCCGATGACGTACCGGCTGTTGCTCGGCCAGCTCACCAGCACCAGGATGCCCAGGAGCACCCCGAACGCGCCCTGCACCAGCGTCCAGCCGAACTGCGGCCCGCGCACCACCACGCTGCCGGCCAGCCGGAAGACCCCGCCGGTCAGGAAGAGCAGCGCCGCGAACATGGTGAGCGCCTCTGCGCTGCCCTCGGGGCGGCGGATGATGACGACGCCCGCGGCGAGGTTCAGTGCGGCGACCACGACGGCGAGCCAGAAGAAGTTCGAGCCGCGCGACTGGATCGCGTGGGCGAGGCCGACGACACCGCCGATGAGCAGCAGCCAGCCGAAAAGCAGCATCGTGGTGAGCGTCGCGAACTCGGTGTAGCCGAGGCCCACGATGCCGGCCACGACCAGGATGGCACCGAGCAGCGCGAGCAGACCGAAGCTGCGGCTCAGTCGTCTGCCTTCGCGCCCGGCGTCGGGCCTGCCGCCTTCGCCTTCGACGTTCCGCGTGGGTTTGGCCATCAGCGTCTCCTCAGCGAATCGCGTGCGACCCCCCTTGCGATCATAGGTAGCGGGTGCCCGGATAGCATCCGGCGCATGCAGCCGCAGCTACAGCAGAGCGTGAGCGAGGGCGTCGCCACCGTCGTCATCGACAACCCCGCCAAGCGCAACGCGATGACCTCCGCCATGTGGCGTGCGCTGCCGCCCCTGCTCGACGATCTGGCGGCCGATCCGGGCGTACGGGCGCTGGTGCTGACCGGAGCGGGCGACACGTTCTGCGCCGGGGCGGACATCTCCTCGCTGCGTGAGCCGGGCGAGGACCCGAGGGCGCTCGCGGTGCGGGCCGAGGAGGCACTGGCGGCCTTCCCCCGGCCGACGCTGGCCGTGGTACGCGGGCACTGTGTGGGCGGCGGCAGCCAGTTGGCGGCCGCCTGCGATCTGCGCTTCGCGCGTCAGGGCGCGCTCTTCGGCGTGACACCCGCCAAGCTCGGCATCGTCTACCCGGCGTCCTCGACCCGGCGCCTCGCCGCACTGGTGGGGCCCGCGACCGCGAAGTACCTGCTGTTCTCAGGGGAGTTGATCGACAGCGGGCGGGCGCTGCGCACCGGGCTCGTGGACGAGGTGCTGCCCGAGGGTCAACTCGCCGAGCGGGTGGCCGAGTTCACCCGCGTCCTGGTGTCACGCTCGCAGCTCACCCAGGCGGCGGCGAAGGAGTTCACGGACGGCCGGGACGAACGCGAGGCGTACTGGGCGGAGCAGGAGCGCGGCAGCGGCGACACCGCGGAGGGCATCGCCGCGTTCTTGGAGCGCCGGCCCCCGCGGTTCACCTGGCCACTCGAACCCGGAGGGCCACTCGGCCCCGGAGAGCCGCTCCGTCCCGGAGAGGCCTTCAGCCCCGAGGAGCCCCTCCGTCCCGGGGAGGCCCTCAGTCCCGAGGAGCCTCTCCGTCCCAGGGAGCCCCTCAGTCCCGGGGAAAGCCGTTCGACCTGAACTGCTCCACCAGATCGGCGGGCGCCTTGTGGGGCGAGCCCGCGTCGTAGGGCGGCTGCGGGTCGTACTCGATGAGGAGCTGTACGGCCTGCGCGTACCGGTCCCCCGCGATCGCCCCCAGCAGGGTGAGCCCCATGTCGATGCCGGAGGAGACACCGGCAGCGGTGACGTACTTGCGGTCGACGACGACCCGCTCCCCCGTCGTGCTCACCCCGAACGCGGCGAGCTGGTCGAGAGCGAGCCAGTGTGAGGTCGCCCTGCGCCCCTTCAGGAGCCCGGCCGCACCGAGCAGCAGCGAGCCGGTGCACACCGAGGTGGTCCAGGTGGAGGCGACGTCGGCAGCCCGCAGCCACTCCAGGAGCGGCCCGCCGTGCAGATGCGGCTCGACGGCCGCGGGCGGGGCGCCGGGCACCACCACGATGTCGGGCCGCAGCACCTCGGAGAACGCCTTCTCGGCAACGAGGGTCAGGCTGCCGTTGTCGTTGCGGACCGGGCCGGCCTGTTCCGCGATGAACACCGTCTCCGCACCGGGGAGCCGACTGAGGGTCTCGTAGGGGCCCACCGCGTCGAGCGCGGTGAACCCGGGGTAGAGGACGACGGCGATCAGCATGGGCTGTCCTTCATCGGGAGGTCGGTCGAGACGAGCTGGACGGACACGGGACGAGACCTCGGCGGAGGCACGGAAGCTAGACGGACGCGGGCCGGAAGCGGCGGCGGTACTCGGCCGGGGCGGTGCCCAGCGTTTTGACGAAGGCGCGTCGCATCGCCTCGGGCGTGCCGTAGCCCGCCGCGCGGGAGATCTCCCGCACCCCGTCGGGGGTCTCCTCCAGGAGGCGCCGGGCGTGTTCGAGGCGGACCCGCTCGACGTAGCGGCCGGGGGTCGTGCCGGTCTCGGCATGGAAGGCGCGGGCGAAGTGGCGCGGCGAGAGTCTGGCGCGCCGCGCGAGGGTCTCCACGCACAGGTCGTCGCCCGGGTGCTCGGTGATCCACTGCTGGAGTTCACGCAGCGGCTCCCGCCGTGCGGTCTGCGCGGCGAGCTGCGCGCTGAACTGGGCCTGGTTGCCCGGCCTGCGCAGGAACACCACGAGGATGCGGGCGACGGCCAGGGCGGTGTCCCTCCCGTGGTCCTCCTCCACCAGGGCGAGGGCGAGGTCGATCCCGGCGGTGACGCCGGCCGAGGTGGCGATGCGGCCGTCCCGTACGAAGATCGGGTCGGCCTCGACGCGTACCGCGGGATAGCGGCGCGCCATGTCGGCGCAGGACGCCCAGTGCGTGGTGGCCCGGTGCCCGTCGAGCAGTCCCGCCTCGGCGAGGAGCAGCGAGCCGGAGCACACCGAGACCAGGCGTTCGGCGCCGGGCCCGTTGGTCCGCAGCCAGGCGACGAGGCCGGGCGCGGGGCGGTGCGCGCCGTCGCCGCCCGGGACGAGCAGCACATCCGCGGCTCCGGCGTCCGCGAGGGCGCAGTCGGCCAGCAGACGCAGGCCGCTGTGCGAGGCGACGGGCCCCCCGTCGAGCGAGGCGAAGCGCGTCCGATAGGCGCCGGGGTCGCCCAGAACGCGGCCGGCCGTGGCGAACACCTCTGCGGGTCCGGTCACATCGAGACTCTGGACGGCGTCGAAGAGGACGACCAGGACGGAGCGCTGCGTCATGCTCCCCATCCTTCGGCTCGGCGGCCATGGCCGCAATGACAAGCAACCCACCTTTCCTGCCATCGTGGAGGAGGGTACGAGGCCGGGCACGACCTGTGCCGTGAGAGCGCCCCACCCCTTCACGGCGTACCGACCAGTCGGTAACGTGCTGGTCATGAGCTCTCTCCCGGCCCGCGCCGCACGCCGCTGTCACAGCCCCGTCAACTCGCTGCACTCCACGATCTACTTCTCGCCGGACCTCACCAAGGAGCTCGCCGGGCTCGGCATCGAGGACCGCAGCGCCGCCTACTTCGCCGGGCGGTCGGCCGCGATGGGAGCGGTGGGGCCGGGCGTCGTGGCCGCGACCTTCTACAACTTCAACTACGACCTCATCGCCCGGCACGTGCCCGCGGTGTGGCGCACCGCCTCCCCCGATGCCGTCCTCGCCGCCCGGCTGCGGGCCGTCGACAGCACGCTGCGCCGGCTGCTCGGCGAGGAAGCCTGCGGCTCCGATGAGATGGCCGAGGCGGCGCGGCTCGCCCTGCGCGCCGCCGAGGGCTGCACCCGCCACGCCCGCCCCCTGTACGCGGCCCACGCCGACCTGCCCGTACCGGACCAGCCGCACCTCGCCTACTGGCACGCGGCGACCCTGCTGCGCGAGCACCGGGGCGACGGCCACCTCACCGCGCTGCTCGAACTCGGACTGGACCCGCTGGAGGCGCTGGTCAGCCACACCGCGACCGGCAAGGGCATGGTGCCGCGCTGGGTGCTCGCGACCCGCGGCTGGCAGGAGTCGGACTGGGACGCGGCCGCCGCGCGGCTGCGTGAGCGCGGACTGCTCGACGCCGGGGGCGAGTTGACCGAGGCCGGGGTGGCGCTCCGCGCCGACCTCGAAGACCGCACCGACCGCCTCGACCTCGCCCCCTACGAACTCCTCGGCGAGCAGGACGTGGCGCGGCTCACCGAACTCGCCAAGGGGTTCCTGGTGACAGCGGCCCTGGCAGGCGGCTTCCCGGCCGACCTCGTCGGCAAGGGCTGATCGCCGATTGCCGTCGCCGCCTGCCACAATGGCGCCTCAGGCTCAGCGAGAAGGCGGTACGGCAACGTGACGACGTCCATCGAAGGCAGGATCGCCGGGGAACTCGGCGTACGGGAGCGGCAGGTGAAGGCCGCCGTCGAGCTGCTCGACGGCGGGTCCACCGTCCCGTTCATCGCTCGCTACCGCAAGGAAGCGACCGAGATGCTGGACGACGCCCAGCTGCGCACCCTCGAAGAGCGGCTGCGCTACCTGCGGGAGCTGGAGGACCGCCGCGCCGCGGTCCTTGAGTCGGTACGCGAGCAGGGCAAGCTCACCGACGCCCTCGAAGCGCAGATCCGGGGCGCCGACACCAAGGCCCGCCTGGAGGACATCTACCTGCCCTTCAAGCCCAAGCGGCGCACCAAAGCGCAGATCGCGCGGGAGGCAGGCCTCGAACCGCTTGCCGAGGGCCTGCTCGGCGACCCGTCGGTGGACCCGCTCGTGGCGGCCGCCGCGTTCGTGGACAGCGACAAGGGTGTCGCCGATGCGGCCGCCGCCCTGGAGGGCGCCCGCGCCATCCTCGCCGAGCGGTTCTCCGAGGACGCCGACCTGATCGGTGAGCTGCGCGAGCGGATGTGGACCAAGGGCCGCCTCGCGGCGAAGGTGCGCGACGGCAAGGAGGAGGCGGGCGCCAAGTTCGCCGACTACTTCGACTTCACCGAGCCGTTCACCGCGCTCCCCTCGCACCGGGTCCTCGCGATGCTGCGCGGCGAGAAGGAGGACGTGCTCGACCTCGTCCTGGAGCCCGAGGAACCGTCGGCCGAGCCCGGCCCGTCGACGTACGAGAACATGGTGGCGCGCCGCTTCGGTGTCGCCGACCGCGGCCGGCCCGGCGACAGGTGGCTTGCCGATACGGTGCGTTGGGCCTGGCGCACCCGGATTCTGGTACACCTCGGCATCGACCTGCGGCTGCGCCTGCGTACGGCCGCCGAGGACGAGGCGGTGCGCGTCTTCGCCTCCAACCTGCGCGACCTGCTGCTCGCGGCCCCGGCCGGCACCCGCGCCACGCTCGGCCTCGACCCCGGATTCCGTACGGGCGTGAAGGTCGCGGTCGTTGACGCGACCGGCAAGGCCGTGGCCACCGACGTGATCCATCCCCATGTGCCGGCGAACAAGTGGGACCAGGCACTGGCGAAGCTGGCCGCGCTCTGCAAGGAGCACACCGTCGAGCTGATCGCCATCGGCAACGGCACCGCCTCCCGCGAGACGGACAAGCTCGCCGGTGAACTCATCGCCAAACACCCGGAGTTGAACCTCGCCAAGGTGATGGTGTCGGAGGCCGGCGCTTCGGTGTACTCGGCCTCGGCCTTCGCCTCGCAGGAGTTCCCCGACATGGACGTGTCGCTGCGCGGCGCGGTCTCCATCGCCCGGCGCCTCCAGGACCCGCTCGCCGAACTGGTGAAGATCGACCCGAAGTCCATCGGGGTCGGCCAGTACCAGCACGACCTGTCCGAGGTGAAACTGTCTCGTTCGCTCGACGCGGTGGTCGAGGACTGTGTGAACGGCGTGGGCGTCGACGTCAACACCGCGTCGGCGCCGCTGCTTTCGCGCGTGTCCGGCATCGGCTCGACGCTCGCCGAGAACATCGTGGCGCACCGCGACGACAACGGCCCGTTCCGCTCACGGCGGGCGCTGAAAGACGTGGCGCGGCTCGGCCCGAAGGCGTACGAGCAGTGTGCGGGCTTTCTGCGGATCCGCGGCGGCGAGGACCCGCTGGACGCCTCCAGCGTGCACCCCGAGGCGTATCCGGTGGTGCGGCGGATGGTGAAGACCGCGGGCACCGAGGTCGCCGCGCTCGTCGGCAACACCGGGGTGCTGCGCTCGCTGCGGCCGGACGACTTCGTGGACGACACCTTCGGTCTGCCCACCGTCACCGACATCCTGCGCGAGCTGGAGAAGCCGGGCCGCGACCCGCGTCCGGCGTTCAAGACGGCCACCTTCAAGGAGGGCGTCGAGAAGATCGGCGACCTGGAGCCCGGGATGGTGCTCGAAGGGGTGGTGACCAATGTGGCGGCGTTCGGCGCGTTCATCGACATCGGTGTGCACCAGGACGGGCTCGCCCATGTCTCGGCCCTGTCGAGGACGTTCGTGAAGGACCCGCGCGACGTGGTGAAGCCGGGCGACATCGTCAAGGTGAAGGTCCTCGACGTCGATGTACCGCGCAAGCGGATCTCACTGACCCTGCGGCTCGACGACGACGCGTCGGCGCCGGGCGGCGCGCCCCAGCGGGATCGCGGTGAGCGCGGTGAGCGCGGCGGCGGGGGTCAGGGAGGCCAGAGCCAGGGCGGCCGGCCGCCGCGGCAGCGACAGGGGCAGGGTCAGGGTCAGGGTCAGGGTCAGACGGGCCAGAACCAGCAGCGCCGGGGTGGCGGCGGCGAGGCACGCGGCGGCAACCGTCAGGGCGGCGGCGGCCAGGGCCGCGGCTCGGCGCCTGCTCCGTCCAACAGCGCGATGGCGGACGCCCTGCGCAAGGCGGGCCTGGTAGACCCAAAGGGGCGCGGCGGCCGCTGAGCCAGCAGGGGGCGGCCGCGAGGGGCCGGGAAGCGAGGGCCGGACGCCCTGGCGCCAAGCCACCATGGCCCCCCGCGCAGCCACCCCGAGTCTCCGCCTGGCACCACGGTGGGCCTCCGCCCCGGCACCACCGCGGGCCGGGCGGCCCTCAAGGGCGCGAGGAACCGCGCGAGCAACCACCGCCGGCCCGCAGCCGAAGAGGTTTTTGGGGGCGCGAGGAACCGCGCGACCAGCCACGCAGGTCAGAGCTCGGTCACCCTCCCGGCCGCAACCTCCAGGCGGCGCGTCGTGGCAACGGCATCCAGCATCCTGCGGTCATGCGTGACCAGGAGCAGCGTGCCGGTGTACAAGTCGAGCGCCGACTCCAGCTGCTCGATGGCAGGGAGGTCCAGATGGTTGGTCGGCTCGTCGAGGACGAGGAGGTTGACGCCCCGGCCCTGAAGCAGGGCGAGCGCCGCACGGGTGCGTTCACCCGGTGAGAGCGATCCGGCCGGGCGCAGCACATGGTGCGCCTTGAGGCCGAACTTGGCGAGCAGGGTGCGGACTTCGGCAGGCTCCGTGTCGGGAACCGCCGCGCAGAACGCGTCGAGCAGTGGGTCGTCGCCCAGGAAGAGCCCGCGCGCCTGGTCGACCTCGCCAACGACGACGCCCGAACCGAGCGTGGCATGGCCCGCGTCCAGCGGCAGCCGGCCGAGGAGGGCGGCGAGCAGGGTGGACTTGCCCGAACCGTTGGCGCCGGTGATGGCCACGCGGTCGGCCCAGTCGATCTGGAGCGAGACCGGCCCGAAGGTGAATGCCTCGCGGTGTACCTCGGCGTGGCGGAGGGTGGCGACAACCGTGCCGGAGCGGGGCGCGGAGGCGATCTCCATCCGCAGCTCCCACTCCTTGCGGGGCTCGTCGACCACGTCGAGGCGCTCGATCATGCGCTGGGTCTGGCGCGCCTTGGAGGCCTGCTTCTCGCTGGACTCGCTGCGGAACTTCTTCCCGAGCTTGTCGCTGTCGGTGGCCTTGCGCCGGGCGTTCTTGACGCCCTTGTCCATCCAGGAGCGCTGCATCTGGGCGCGGCCTTCGAGCGCGGAGCGCTTGTCGGCGTACTCCTCGTAGTCGTCGCGCGCGTGCCGTCGCGCGGTGGCGCGCTCCTCGAGGTAGGCCTCGTAACCGCCGCCGTACAGGTTGATCTGCTGCTGGGCGAGGTCGAGTTCGAGGACCTTGGTGACGGTGCGGGCGAGGAACTCGCGGTCGTGGCTGACGACGACCGTGCCGGCCCGCAGCCCCTTCACGAACGCTTCGAGCCGTTCGAGGCCGTCGAGGTCGAGGTCGTTGGTCGGCTCGTCGAGCAGGAAGACGTCGTAGCGGGACAGAAGCAGCGAGGCGAGGCCGGCGCGGGCGGCCTGGCCGCCGGAGAGCGCGGTCATCGGCTGGTCGAGGCCGGTGGTCAGGCCGAGCGAGGCGGCGATTTCCTCGGCCCGCTCGTCCAGGTCGGCGCCGCCGAGCGCGAGCCAGCGCTCCAGGCTGTCGGCGTAGGCGTCGTCGGCGCCGGGCGCCCCGTCGACCAGGGCCTGCGTCGCGATGTCCATCGTTTCCTGGGCGGCGGCGACGCCGGTGCGCCGCGCGAGGAAGGCGCGGATCGTCTCACCGGGCCGGCGGTCGGGCTCCTGCGGCAGGTGGCCGACGCTCGCGCCGGGCGGGGAGAGCCTCAGCTCGCCCTCCTCGGGGGTGTCGAGCCCGGCGAGCAGGCGCAGCAGCGAGGACTTGCCCGCTCCGTTGGGGCCGACGAGGCCGATGACGTCGCCGGGGGCGACCACCAGGTCGAGCCCGGCGAACAGGGTGCGGTCGCCGTGGCCGGCGGCGAGTTCCTTGGCGACGAGAGTTGCAGTCATGAGATGACCGATCTTAGGCCGTCCCCCACCCACCCCGATTCCCCGCCCACTCCCTGACCCCCCGGCCCGCCCGCAACCCCGCCCGGACCCACTGGCCGGGGCGTGCCATGGCATCCAGGCCTGCCCGAACCCGAGCGGCACCCCGCCCGGATCCGGCACGCCCGTGCCGACCCCGGAACCGTCGCTCACGCACCCCCGCCTGCCGGATGTCCGCCGCCCGGATGTCCGCCTCCCCGCGGGGCCGGACCGCCCGCCCGGCTGCGTCGAGCAGGAACTCGTCGCTCCAGCGCCGCTCGTCGTGCTCGGCACCGGCACCGGCACCGACGCCCCGAAAACGCGACGCCGTGGCCAGAACGGGGCGGATGAATCGAGGCACGATGCGAGACTCATCGGTACGGGGGCCGGCCGCCGGCCGACGGGCGAGCGCCCGGGCGCGGAGCCGAACCCCGGCCGCCGTCCCCTCCACCCGCTCCCCACCCGTCCCCACCCGCCCGCTCCCCCACTCCCCCGGAGGTTCCCGCACCATGCACCCTGCCGCGCCGTCCAGCTGGCTCTTCGCCGGGAAGCCGCGCCCCGGCGCCCCCAAGCTCTACTGCTTCGCGCATGCGGGCGGTTCGGCCACGGAGTACCTGCGCTGGGGCCGTGACCTGCCGAACGCGGAGTTCCACGCCGTGCAACTGCCCGGCCGCGGCTCCCGGTACGGGCAGCCGATGTACGCGTCGATGGAGGAGCTCGTCGCGGCGTTCGTCGACGAGGTGACCCTGAGCCCGCAGCCGTACGCCTTCTTCGGCCACAGCCTGGGCTCCCTCGTCGCCTACGAGGTCACGCGCGCGCTGCGGGACGCGGGCCGGCCGCTGCCCGCGCGCCTGATCCTCTCTGCCTTCCCCCCGCCGCACCACCGTCACCCGCGCGCGATGAACCCGCTGCACCGCCTCGGCGACGACGACCTCCTCGAACGCGTCGCGAAGATCCACGGCGGCATACCGCAGGAAGTCCTGGACAGCCCGGAGCTGCGGGCGCTGGTCATCGATGCGCTGCGGGACGACTACCGCATCCTGGAGACGTACACATGGCGGGAGGCCGACCCGCTGCCCGTGCCCCTCACCGTCTTCGGGGGCCGCGCCGACCCCACGCACGGGCGGCTCGACGACTGGCGGAGTCACACCAGCCGTGAGCTGACGGTACGTCAATTCCCAGGCGGACACTTCTACTTGCGTGAGGAGCCGGGTCCGGTGCTGCTGGCCCTCGCCGAGGCGCTGTCGGACGTACGCACCCCGGCGCCGGGTGGGCCGGCGTACTGACACCACCGTCACACCCGTACGACACGGCCGGGGTGACGGCGGCGTCCGCACCGTCACCCCGGCCGCCGTCGGGCGTCCTGGCCGGTCCTGGCCTGACCGGTCCCGGCCGGCCTCGACCGGTCCTGGCCTGGCCGGTATGTCAGGGCGTCCTGGCCGGTCCTGGCCGGTCCGTCAGGGCGCGATGTCGCCGGGGAGCCGCTGAGTCGTCCGCGGCACTGGCACCCCCTTCGGCGCCACCAGGCTCTGCGCGTCGGCCGGCACGCGCGAGCCCGCGCCCGAGGTCGCCCAAGCGAACGCCTCCGCGCCACCGACGAACGGCACCCGGGCCCCCGAGTGCGCCAGGTCGAGCGTGAGCGTGGGCCTGCTCGCCGGCGGGTCGATGAGACCGTTGTCGGTGCCCGCGACGATCAGCGCGAGCCGGTGCCCGGCCGGTACGACATGATCGGTCGCGGCCAGGTCCAGGGTGATGGTGTACGGCTTTCCGGGCGTCAGCGGCACTCCCTTGCGGGCGTTCGCGTAGGTCCCGAGGTCGGCCCAGCCGCGGCTGAAGACGGTGAAGCCGACCGCGGTCCTGTCCGCGGAGGTCGTCAGATAGCAGGAGCTGTCCCCGGCCGTGCTCGCGCCCCAGCAGGTGCGGTCGGTGCCGGTGAGGATGCCTTCGCCCGGCCCCGCGTAGTTGCGGATCGTGTCGGGCCCGAGGTCGACGAGGACCGCGGAGAGATGGGCGCTGCTCGTGGTCGGTGTCGCGGTGACGGTCACCTTGGACGACCCGGACACGCGCAGGTCCCTGGTGAGCGGCTTGGTGGTGAAACCGGCCTTGTCGGGTGTCGACTTGTCGATGTCAGCGGCCCAACCTGTCTCGTCGAGCGCGGGGTTGTCGGTGAAGGAGGCGGTCTGCGCCGCCGGGGCCCGGCCGAGCGAGAGTGCTCCGACGCCCGCAACGGGGCCGTTGACGGGATGCACGGTGGTCGCCGCGGTGCCCGACGGGGGCCACACCCGGTCGGTTGTCCACTGGTCGGGGTGGCGCTCGATGTCGGCCATCGGCTGCCGCTCGACGCCGTTGTCGTAGCCGAGCAGGTAGTGGTCGAACCACTGGTGGAGCACCGGCACCCAGTCGGCGCGCCGGTAGTCGAACGGGTCGACGTGACCGGTCTGCGACAGCCAGATCTTCCGCTCGACCCCGTTCGCGGCGAGCGCGTCCCACCACTGGCCGAAGTTCTTGGTGCGGACGTTGAGGTCCTGCATGCCGTGGACGACGAAGACGCTGGCCTTGACGTGGTCGGCGCGCAGCACGTAGTCCCGGTCGGTCCACAGCTTGGTCCAGTCGCCGCTGCGGGGCGAGCCGGCGATGATCTTCTGCTGGACCGCGGCGCAGTGCGCCTGCGCGTCCGGGCTCTCCACGGCGTCCGCCAGGTCGGCGGGGCCGCCGTCGTACAGCGGGGCACCCTGGGCGAAGTAGTAGTCGTACCAGGAGGAGATCGAGCTGATCGGCACGATGGTCTTGAGGCCCTCGACGCCGGTCGCGGCGACACCGTTGGCGATGGTGCCGTCCCAGCTCTTGCCGATCATGCCGGTGCGGCCGTTGGTCCAGCCGGCTGTGGCGCGCACG
This sequence comes from Streptomyces sp. NPDC048361, assembly GCF_040651795.1. Lineage (NCBI taxonomy): Bacteria > Bacillati > Actinomycetota > Actinomycetes > Kitasatosporales > Streptomycetaceae > Streptomyces > Streptomyces sp. NPDC048361. The sequence continues at coordinate 80,966 of NZ_JBEZKW010000017.1, read as the reverse complement.
CCGCCCGTACGGGTCGTGTAGGCGCGGGCCCGGCCGTTCAGCCAGTCGACGACCGCCTTGGCGGACAGGATGTCGGAGCGCCCGCCGACGTCGACACAGCCGTCCGAGCGGTTGGTTCCGGCCAGGTCCACGCCGACGAAGGCGTAGCCGCGCGGCACGAAGTAGTTGTCGTAGAACAGCGGCATCTGCACGACGTCGCCGTTGGCGTCGTAGGTCTTGAGCTGGCTCTCGTTGCCGCGCCCGCAGCAGGAGTAGTAGGGGCTCGCGTCCATGATGACCGGTACCTTGCGGCCCTGTTGGGCGGGCCCGCGCGGGCGGACGATGTCGACCGCGACTCGGTCGTCCCTGCCGTCCCCGTCGGCGTCCAGACCGGTGTCGACCCAGACCGCCTCGCGGATCGCGTTCTCGTACGAATAGACGGGTTGGCTCTCCTTGGCGCGGGCGGCCTGGGCTCCCGTGGGCGCGAGGAGCACCGCCGCCAGCGCGGCCACGGCCGCGAGGACGAGGGCTCTCAACGGCCTGCCGGGACTGTGCGTCCCGCGGAACCGGGATGACCTCGACGATCTGGACCTGGGGCGGGTGAACCGCGCGCGTATCGGCATGGGCGGAAGGTACTCCGGTCAACTCCCGCGCAAAAGGGGGCAGTAGAGGGCGGTCGAGGGCCGCGAAGCGGCCCGGAGCGGGCGGGACGGCGCTGGTCGAGGATGTCGGCCGAATGGCGATCGTGTGACAGCAGGGGCCATGGACATGACCGGGGCGGCACGGGCTGAATAAGGTCCGAAGAGATCGTTCACCCTCGTGCACCCCACGACGACACTGACGACTTGGAGCTTTTGTGCACCGCAAAATCATCGCCCCGAGCGTGCTCGCCGCCTCCCTGCTGCTGGTGATCCCGGCGTCGGCCGCGGACTTCACTCCGGGCGCCCCGGGCATCGGCGACCCCTACTACCCGGCCAGCGGCAACGGCGGCTACGACGTCTCGCACTACGACCTGAAACTCAAGTACCAGCCCGCCACCGACCTGTTGGAGGGCACGGCCACCCTGCTGGCCACCACCAAGCAGGATCTCTCCCGCTTCAATCTGGACTTCGGTCTCGCCGTCAGCGAGGTACGGGTCAACGGTACGAAGGCGACGTTCACCACGTCCGGCAGCCACGAGCTGGAGATCACCCCGGCGACACCGTTGCCCAAGGGGAAGTCCATCACCGTGGTGGTGAAGTACGCGGGCAAGCCGTCGGAGTTGAAGGTCGACGGCTGGACGGCGTGGCAGCGCACGCCGGACGGCGGCGTGGCGGCACAGGAGCCCGACTCGGCCGTGTGGTGGTTCCCGTCCAACGACCACCCGCTGGACAAGGCCACGTACGACGTGTCGGTGAAGGTGCCCGACGGCACCCAGGCCATCAGCAACGGCGTGCTGCAGGGCCAGAGTTCGAAGATCGGCTGGACGACGTACAACTGGCGCTCCAACAAACCGCAGGCCTCCTACCTGGCCACGCTCGCGGTGGGCAAGTTCGACATCACCACCGACAAGACCGCGAGCGGCCTCCCGGTCATCAACGCGTACAGCAAGGACCTCGGCGACAACGACGGCGCCGTGCGCGCCAGCATCGAGCGCACCAAGGACGTGACGGAGTGGCTTGAGAGCGTTTTCGGGCCGTACCCCTTCAATGCGGTCGGCGGGTACGCCCCCAACGTGCCGAGCCACTTCGCGCTCGAAACGCAGACCCGTCCGTTCTACAGCCCCGTCCAGTTCGCCAAGGGCGCCAACGTCTCGGTGGTCGTGCACGAGCTGGCGCACCAGTGGTACGGCGACAGCGTCTCCGTCAAGGGCTGGAAGGACATCTGGGACAACGAGGGCTTCGCGTCCTATGCCCAGTGGCTGTGGTCGGAGAAGGAGGGCGACGGCACCGCGCAGGAGCTCGCGGACTGGGTCTACTCCCAGCACCCCGCGGACGACCCCTTCTGGCAGGTCAAGCCGGGTGACCCGGGCCCGGACAACCAGTTCGACGGGGCGGTCTACGACCGGGGTGCGCTCGCCATCCAGGCGTTGCGCAACACGGTCGGCGACGCGTCGTTCTTCACGATCCTCAAGGGGTGGCCGGCCGAGCACGCCTACGGCAACGCGGCCGTCGGCGACTTCGTCAAGTACGCCGAGAAGGTCTCGGGCAAGCCGCTCGCGGAGCTCTTCGACACCTGGCTCTTCCAGCCCGGCAAGCCATCCAACTCGGCTGCGGCAAAAGCCCGGTTGGGCGCCCGTGCCGGGGTCACGAAGGCACCGACCGCACCGTCGGCGCAGCCGGTCAACCCAGGCGGGTCCGTGACACCGGTCGAACCGAAGTCGTGGAAGAAAATCGTGGAGTCGCATGCGGGGGGCGCTCAGCGCTGAGGCCGGGGGCGAACTCGACGGCGGGGCAGCGGCGGGGCGATGGTGGGGGGATGACGGGGCGAGAGAGCGCTCTCGGCGGCGAATCCGTACCCGATACGCTGCCGGGCGACGCGGTGCCGCTCAGCGGGCGTTGGCGTGCGCGGCCACAAGTCGCACACGCCGCGTCGCACCACCGGGCGCCGCCGTCGCTCCGCTACCTCTCGCCGATGAGGAGAACTCGCCGTGACCGAGCAGTACTTCGGGACGCGCCCCACGCTCGAAGCCGTCGCGGCACTCGCGGGCGTCTCCCGGGCCACCGCATCCCGCGTCGTCAACGGTGGTACGGGGGTACGCCCGCCCCTCGTCGACAAGGTGCGCCAAGCCGTCGAAGAGCTGGGCTACATCCCCAATCCGGCGGCCCGCTCCCTGGTCACCCGGCGGACCGGCGCGGTCGCGGTGATCGTCGCCGAGCCGGAGACGCGGTTCTTCTCCGACCCGTTCTTCTCCCAGCAGATCCGCGGCATCGGCAAGGAACTCACCGCCCACGACACCCAGTTGGTGCTGCTGCTCGTCGAGGACGCGGACGACTACGGCAGGGTGTCGCGCTATCTCGCGGGCGGCCATGTCGACGGGGCGCTCGCCTTCTCACTGCACGACGACGACCCGCTGCCCGGAATCACCCGCGGAGCGGGCGTCCTCACGGTCTTCGGCGGCCGGCCGGGCTTCCCCACGAAGGTTCCCTACGTCGACGCCGACAACCGGGGCGGCGCGCGCGAGGCCGTACGCCATCTTCTCTCCATCGGCCGCAAGCACATCGCGCACATCGCGGGCCCGCTGGACCAGACCGCTTCGACGGACCGACTCGCCGGATACCGCGACATGCTCCCCGAAGCGGATCCGTCACTGGTCGCCGAGGGCGCCTTCACCTCCGAGAGCGGGGCGGCGGCGATGACCCGACTGCTGCTGCGGCGGCCCGACTTGGACGCCGTGTTCGCGGCCAACGACCTGATGGCCTCGGGTGCGCTGCGGGTGCTGCGGGAAAGCGGCAGACGCGTGCCGCACGACGTCGCACTGGTCGGCTTCGACGACATGGCATCGGTCGCCGAGGCCACCGACCCACCGCTGACGACCGTACGTCAGGAGATCGAGGAGATGGGCCGCCTGATGGCACGGCTGCTGCTGCGCGGACTCGACCAGGGCGGCGCCGAAGTGGCCCCGCCCGCCTCGGTGATCACCCCCACGGCACTGGTCCGACGCGCGTCGGCCTGAGCCCCGCTGGAGGCCGGCAGGGCGCGCCGAGTCCGGAGGAGCCGCCGAGAGCGCTCCCGGCCACCGCGCCGAGCGCGCGCCTGAACCCTGCTCGCGCCCAGCGGGCAAACGACCTCCGACTACCGCGCCGAGCGCCTGAACTCGGCTCGCGCCCGGCGCGCGAGCGGCAGGTAGCGCAGCCGCTCCGGCAGTACGGGCCCGACCAGGCGGACCACCCGGCCCAGGCGGCGCAGCTTCCGCTCCTGCTCGTCCGTCCACTCCAGGCCGATCGCCTCGCGCGCGTCCGGCGGCATGAAACCGATGGTGACGAATCGGCGGAAGCGCGCGAAGGGCGGCAGCAGTACGGGCCAGAGCGCTTTCAGGAGCAGCCGCAGCGGCAACGGCCCGCGGTCGGGCGCCGGAACGGCGACGTCGACGGCCAGGAGCTCCTCCACCACGGCGTTGGACCGGATCTCGTCCGCGAGGACCTTGCGGTAGTAGGGCCAGAACTCCTCGATCGTTCCCGGCATGTCCCGGTCGTGGACGCCCAGGATCCGGCCGACCTGCAGCCACTCGGCATACAGCGTGCGGTGCTCGGCGTCGGTGAAGGGCCGCCGACCGATGTACTGCTGGGCATGGGCGTAGACGGGGTAGCCGGTCGCGTGCACCCACGCGTAGTAGGCGGGGGTCAACGCGTGGTAGCGCCGCCCGGTGGCGTCCGTGCCCTGGATCATCTTGTGGAGTTCCCTGAGCCGGCGCCCCTCCTCCGCGGCCTGGTCGCCGCCGTAGACCCAGAGCTGGAGGGACCGGAGAGACCGCTCTCCGCGCCCCCAGGGATCGGTACGGAACACCGAGTGTTCGTCCACGCCGGCACCGACCGCGGGATGCGCGACCTGCAAGGTGAGCGCGGCGGGCAGCGCGAGAAGCATCCTGATGTCTCCGGCGAGACTCCACAGCACGCCCCCGGGAGGTGGCGGCGCGGGCGCGGCGTCGCGACGACTCATCGCTGGGCTCCCTGGGGCTGGCGGATCGGGTGCTGATGCCCTGTTTCCAGGGATTCCAGTATGCGGTCGGTGAGCGGCGCGGGGTGCCGGGTGCGCTGGTGCCGGGTGCCGGGTGCGCTGGTGCCGGGTGCCGGGTGCCGGGTGCCGGGTGCGCAGGGTATGCCGGGTGCACAGGGGGCCGGGTGCGCAGGGTATGCCGGGTGCACAGGGGGCCGGGTGCGCAGGGTATGCCGGGTGCACAGGGGGCCGTCCCCCTCCGACCTCGCGCGTCTGCCGGGCGGCCGTTCTCGCGCAGTTCCCCGCGCCCCTGGCGGGGTCGGCGCCGGCCCGCATCCGCATAGCCGGCCCGTCCGGCGTTTGAGGACGAGCGCCGTTCAGGCGCGAACGGGGTGTGGGGCGGAGCCCCAGGAGCCCCGCCGGAGCCTTCGTACTCCTGATCGTACGACAGGGGAAAGTCTGTGGACGCAGGGAGGTTACCTCTAGGTAACCGCAGCTGCTTTGATGTGCGCGCCGGTCCAATCCCCACGCCAGCCACAGGAGTTCACGTGCCGCAATCCTCGCTCCGCCGGGTCCCCGGGGCAGCACTCGCCGCCGCGCTCGCCACCGTCACCGCCCTGACGGCCACGCCCGCCACCGCGGCGGCGGCGACCGCACCTCCCCACCTCAAGGTGCTGACGTACAACACGTTCCTAATGAGCCAGAGCCTCTATCCGAACTGGGGCCAGGACCACCGGGCCCAGGCGATCCCCGCAGCGCCGTTCTTCCAGGGCAACGACGTCGTGGTGCTGCAGGAGGCGTTCGACAACTCCGCCTCGGACGCGCTGAAGCGGAACGCCTCGGCCCAGTACCCGTACCAGACGCCCGTCGTCGGCCGGAGCAAGGACGGCTGGGACGCCACCGGCGGCTCGTACTCCTCGACCACGCCCGAGGACGGCGGCGTCACCCTCCTCAGCAAGTGGCCGATCCTGCACAAGGAGCAGTTCATCTACAAGGATGCCTGCGGCTCCGACTGGTGGTCCAACAAGGGCTTCATCTACGCCGTGTTGGACGTGAACGGCACCAAGGTCCACGTCGTCGGCACCCACACCCAGTCGACGGACTCGGGATGCGGCTCGGGTGAGGCGGTCAAGGACCGCGCCCTGCAGTTCAAGGCGATCAAGTCGTTCCTCGACGCCAAGCACATCCCAGCGAGCGAAGAAGTCATGGTCGCGGGCGACTTCAACGTCGATTCCCACGGTTCCGAGTACGCCTCCATGCTCGCCAACGGCAACCTGGTCGGCGCGGACTCGCGCACCGGCCACGCCTACTCCTTCGACACCGCCGAGAACTCGATCGCACGCTTCCGCTACCCCACGGACCCGAGCGAGGACCTGGACTACGTACTCCACGTCGCGGGCCACGCCCGCCCGTCCGACTGGAACAACGACGTGGTGCAGGAGTCCACCGCGCCCTGGACGGTGAGCAGTTGGGGCACCGATTACACCTACACCAACCTCAGCGACCACTACCCCCTCCAGGCGGGACGGACCCCGTAAGGGCGGAGCACCTATGGCCGGATCAGAACCTGCTTTCAGAAACGTGTTCTAGATCTGGCTATCGTGCGCGACAGGCCGCCCCGCGTTCTCTTCACGCGTGGCCGGCCGCTACCAGTCGGCGGTTGTACGGGGGAGGCGTCCAGTGAAGCTCTACGTTCATCGAATACGGACCGGCGGGGGTACCTGGTGAAGGCCGACCGGGACCCCTGCGGAGCCCGGCGCGGGCTGCTGCGCGTCAAGGCCGTGCTGGCCGCGGCCGCAAGCGCCCTCCTCCTGCTCGGCGCGCCCGCGGCGCACGCCGCACACACCGCCGCCCCCGCCCCCGCGCCCCCGGTCCTTGCCGACGGGTTCGGCCTGACCCAGGTCGGTACCGCGACCGGGAGCGCGACCAACTTCGTCATCACGGTCAAGACGGCCGAGGTGGCACAGGAGCACCACATCCGGATTCTGCTGCCCGCCGGCTACGCCGACGAGCCCACCCAGCGGTATCCGGTGTTCTACTTCCTGCACGGCGCGTCCGACGACCCGGCCAATCCCTTTGTGGCCTATCCCGCCCTCACCCGGTCCACTGCGATGATCACGGTCATTCCTGACGGCGGGCTCAGGGGCTGGTACACCAACTGGCTCGACCAGAACACCGCCGCCGGGGCGCAGAACTGGGAGAACTTCCACATCAACCAGGTGATCCCGTTCATCGACGCCAACCTGCGCACCCTGGCGAGCAGGCAGACCCGCGCCGTCGGCGGGCTCTCCATGGGCGGCTTCGGCGCCCTGCACTACGCCCAGCGGCATCCCGATCTGTTCGGTCAGGTCGCCACCTTCTCCGGCGCCGACGACCTGTCGGTGGACCACATGGTGATGCGTGGAGCCGTGGTGGCCACCCTCACCAATGCCGGCGCCCCGCTATGCGGCAACGCTGCCACCACCGTCAACGCTGCGGACACGGGCACCGCCGCCAACGCCGTCAACGCCGTCAACGCCGTCAACGCCTCCTGTTCCCTCACCTTCGGCCCCACGGTGTCGAGCGATGCCATCTTCGGCACGCCCTACCCGGTGTTCGACGCCGACTGGCGCTGGAACGAGGCGGACCCCTCCGCCCACATGGCCGCGCTGGCCGGAACGGGCATCGCGATCTACACGGGCAACGGCAACAGCGACCCCTCCGCCATGGAGTTCTGGGTCGAGTCGGCCGCCCAGCATGCCAAGGACCATCTGGACGCACTCAAACTGCCGTACGACTACGTCGATTACGGCAACGGATCCACCTGGGGCGCCGCCTGCCACGGCGGCCATGAGAGCGGTTGCTGGGCCCAGGACCTCGTGGACTACGTGCCCCGCCTCGAAGCGGCGTTCGCCGCCGCCACTCGCTGAGCCACGCGCAAGAGAACCACTCGCTGAGACACGGCACCAAAAGCCCTCTTTCTCCAGCACCTGGAGCGGTTCGACCAGTGTCAACAACAGCGTCACGGTGCCCGTTCCGGCCAAGAACTACGGCTGGGTGCGCAGGCCTTCTCTGTGACCAACCAGACCGGCTGGTCCAATACGATCGGCGACAGACGCTGTCGGTGCTGGCCAGGAAGGTCACCGGTACGTGGACGTTCGACACCCACGGCTTTCCCTGGACCGCCGAGGACACCGTCACCGTTCCTCTGAAGGACGACCCCAGCGGCGGCGCGACGATGTACATCGCGAACACCAGCCCGTCGTTCTCCTCCTGCACCTGACCCACCCCTGAGTTCCACCCAGGCCGCACCCGAGCCGGCCCTTCCGCCAACCCCCGTGCGAAAAAAGCATTACTGATCGGCCCTCAGCCCGTGCCGGCCACCAGTGCCTCGCCGAGCGGGGTACGCCGGTAGAGCACCGACCGTCCGGACCTGGCGCGGACGAGCAGTCCCGCGCCTCGCAGGATGGCGAGGTGGTCCCCTACCGCACCGGGCGCCATGGCGAGGCTTCGGGCGAGGTGGCTGGTACTGGCCGGGGCGTCCAGCGCCAACAGCAGCCGAGCTCGGGCCCGGCCTACCAGGGCGGGCAGCGCGTCAAGTTGGGGGGTGGTCTCCTGTTCGCCCCACAGGGCGGCGGTGCCGCGGGCGCCATAGATCAGAGTCCGGGGCCATGGGTCTTCCGTGTGGGCGGCAATATTCCTGACAAAGACTGAAGGGATCAGCAGGAGCCCGTCGCCGGCCAGGCGCACTGTTCCGACCTGGGGGAAGTGCCCGATCTCGATGCCGCCGGCTTGCCAGGTGATGCTCGGGTGCAGGCCCTTGATGGCCGTGATCCATCCGTGTTCGCCGATCACCCCCACCCGGTGCACGACGTCACGCTCACAGATCGCGCGCAATTGCGGCCAGTCCGGGGCAAGCAGTTCGTGCCATGCCCGGTCCATCGCCTCCGCGATCCTGGAGACGGCGTCCGTCGAGTCCAGCACCGCGCGCACGTGGGGATCGCGGGCGGACGGGCCGAGCGCGGTGGTGGCAAATTCGCGGCGGGCCGCTTCCAGCGGTGTGGCCCGGATCACGGCCAGGTCGTCCGCCCAGGACTGGTTGAGGCCGCGCGGGGGCGGAGCGACGAAGTTCGGTCCGCCGTGCGAGCTGTGCAGGGCGAGGGCGGCGTCCAGTTCGCTCTCGCGGCGAAGCCGTTCAAAGGCCGGCAGGAGCCGGGTGGCCGTGGCTCGCGGCAGCGGCCTGTCTCGGCCGGCGAGCGAGGCCAGCAGGAAGCACAGGTCCATCGCGGGCGACAGTGCGAAGCGGCTGCGCAGCAGGTCATCGACGGAGACTTCGAAGCGCAACACCCGGCCATGTTAACGCCGGACGTCTGCCTTGATTCGTCCAGCGACGAATCATTGGTGAGTGGTGTGGGCGCACGGCGAGGCTGCGCGTCATGACCGCAACCACCGAGCCCGCACAGGACAACCACCGGGCCACTTACCGGGAGGTGCTGGCCGAGCCGCGTTTCCGGCTGCTCTTCTCAACCCGCACCGTCGCGATCACTGCGGACGCGCTGCGAATCACCACGTTCTCGGTGCTGGTCTTCTCGGCCACCGGCTCCGCGCTGCTGAGCGCACTGGCCTTCGGCATCGGCTTCATCCCGCAGCTGTTCGGCTCCCTGCTGCTGGGCTCACTGGCCGACCGACTGCCGCCCCGCGCGCTCATCACCGGCGGGTACGCCTTGACGTGCGCCACCGCCCTGCTGCTCGCACTGGTGCGGATGCCGAGCGCGGCAAGCCTCGGTGTCGTGGCGCTGGTCTCTCTCGCCACACCGGTGTTCCACGGCGCGTCAAGTCGGCTGGTCGCTCAGTCGCTGGAGGGCGATGCCTACGTACTGGGCCGGTCACTGAACAACATCGCCGGCGCCGGCGCGCAACTGTGCGGGCTGGCGCTGGGAGGTGCGGCCGTCGCGGCACTCGGCCCACGCCGGGCACTCGCGGTAAGCGCCGCCCTCTACCTCGGCTGCGCGCTCGCCATCCGCATCCGGCTACCCCGGCTGCAGCCCGGAGAGTTCGGCGGCACACCTGGCAGCGCTCGGGGCGACAGCGGGGCCGTCCGCGCAAGCCTGCAGGGTGCAGGCCTGCTGCTGCGCGGACGCACAGTGCGACGACTCATGCTGGCCCAGTGGCTACCCGTCGCTCTCGTAGCGGGCGCGGAAGGCCTCATCGTTGCCTACGCGGGAGAACACCAATTCGCGCCCGGCTGGTACGCGGCGCTGATGGGCTGTCTTCCGGTCGGCATGCTTGTCGGTGATCTGCTGGTAGGTCGACTGCTACGGCCACGCACCCGGGAGCGACTGGTAGTCCCGTTGGTTGCGCTGGCGGGGCTGCCTCTGATCGGCTTTGCTGCCGAGCCCGGGGTCGGCGTCTCGTCCTGTCTGCTGTTGCTCAGCGGCCTCGGATACGCCTACGGTCTCGGCCTGCAACGCCCGTTCCTGGACGCCCTGCCGCAGGACGGCCAAGGTCAGGCCTTCGGCTTGCTCGGCTCCGGCGGCATGACGCTACAGGGCGTCGGACCGGTTTGCTTGGGCGCGTTGACCGCAGGCATGGGAACAGGCGGCGCAATCGCCCTGGCAGGCGGCGCCGTAGTACTTGCCGCCGGCTGGATTCTCACCTGGCACCCGGCCGCGTCGCCACTCCCCGCCCCCCACCTGACAAGCAGTACCGAGCTCATTGTGTAAGGAGTTCTCAGCTGTTCCCGGAGCGTCGCTGCTGATGCCGTCTCTCCCACGAGTGGAACGTCCGGCCCTCTGGCGAGCGAGGCGGCAGAAGCATGACAGACGTCGTACGGAGCACCCATCCGGGGCAGCACGGCCTTCCCTGCAGTCGGCACCGATCACCGCAGTTGTTCGTGACTCTGGCCGAGTTGATCGCTCGCTGATGCCGGTTCGCCAACTGTCGCGACCGTCCGCCCTATCGCGAACGGTCACAACGGCCGGGCTTTCGCGTCGGGCGGGAATGCCTCACCTTGAGCAGTGGTGGTGAGACAGCAATACTGTTGCACCGGATCGGCCGCGCACGGGTGGGCCGGAACACCGTTGGCCGGGAACACCGGGGAAGCGAGGCACTGCCATGGCGACGGAGACCGAGGAGCCGACACTCACGGTCGACGAGCTGGCCGCGCGGGCCGGTGTCACCGTCCGCACCATCCGCTTCTACAGCACCCGGGGGCTTCTGCCGCCGCCCGTGATCGGACCGCGCCGCGTCGGGCACTACGGGCCGGCCCATCTGTCCCGGCTCGCGCTGATCGAGGAGTTGCAGCACCACGGGATGACGCTGGCCGCCATCGAACGCTACCTCCAGCAGCTGCCGGCCGATCTGAGCGCCCACGACCTGGCCATTCACCGGGCGGTGGTCGCCTCCTGGGCGCCCGACACGGCGGACGACGCGAGCCTCGCCGATCTGGAGCGGCGGGCCGGACGGCCGCTGTCCGCCACCGACATCGACCGGCTCGCCGCGATGAACGTCCTGGAACGGATCCCGGGCTCCGCCGACACCTTCCGTGTCGACCCGGGGCTGCTCGCGCTGGGTGTTCAGCTCCTGGACGTGCCGATCGCGCACGAGACGATCCTGGCGGCCCGTACGGTGCTGATGGAGCACACCCGCTCGGCCGCGCACGAGCTGACCCGGCTCTTCCGTGACGAGGTCTGGAACCCTTATCGCGAGCGGGAGTCGGACCCCGATCACGTCGAGGCGATGAAATCGCTCTCGGCCCATATGCAGCCGATGGTGCTCCAGGCTCTGGTGACCGCGTTCCAACGCTCCCTCAAGGAAGAACTGAGAGCCGCGTTCGGCACAGCGGCCCACCAGGACAACCACCCGGACGAGTAGCTCCACCACGCGCGCAACCGCTCGCCCCGAGCGCCCCACAGGGACGCGGCAAGCCACCAGACGCCCGCAACCACTCCACCCCGAGCGCCCCCAGGGGCGCGGGGAACTGCGCGTCCAGCCACCCACGGCGGGCACCCGAAGACCGGGCCCCTGGGGCCCCGCCCGAAACCCCGGTCACACCTGAACGGCGCTTACTCTCAAACGCCGGACGGGCTGAAGATCCGCATGCCGCCCGGCACCACGCAGCCGGACACGCTGAAGATCTCCACGCAGCCGGACGAGCTGAGGATCTCCACACCGCCCCGCACCGCGCAGCCGGACCAGCTGAAGAGACCAACGCCGCCCGGCACCGAGTAGTCAGGGGCGCGGGGAACTGCGCGCAGCCGCCTCCGCCGCGCCCAGCACGGACCACCGCACCCCCCAACTCCCGCGGAGCGCCTACGCGTCGCCGAACGTTTCGCCCCGCTCCGCCTTCTCCACCAGCAGCGCCGGCGGCTGGAAGCGCTCTCCGTAGCGTTCGGCCAGCTCGCGGGCGCGGGCCACGAAGCCGGGCAGGCCGCCTTCGTACCCGTTGATGTACTGGATGACGCCGCCCGTCCAGGCGGGGAAGCCGATGCCCATGATCGAGCCGATGTTGGCGTCGGCGACCGAGGTGAGGACGCCCTCCTCGAAGAGCCGCACCGTGTCCAGGGACTCCGAGAAGAGCATCCGCTCCTTCATGTCCTCGAACGGGATCGCGTGCTCCGCCCCCGCCCGCGTGAAGTGCTCGCGCAGACCGGGCCAGAGCTTGCCCCGCTTACCGTCGTCGCCGTAGTCGTAGAAGCCGGCGCCGCCGCTGCGTCCGGTGCGGCCGAACTCGTCGACCATACGGTCGATGACCGCGTCCGAGGGGTGGCCGGGCCAGACGCCGCCCGCCTCCTCGACCGCCCGCTTCGTCTCGTTGCGGATCTTGCGGGGCAGCGTCAGGGTCAGCTCGTCCATCAGGGAGAGGACCTTGGCCGGGTAGCCTGCCTGGCCCGCCGCCTGCTCGATGGAGGCGGGCTCGATGCCCTCGCCGACCATCGCGACGCCCTCGTTGATGAACTGGCCGATCACCCGGGAGGTGAAGAACCCGCGCGAGTCGTTCACGACGATCGGCGTCTTCTTGATCTGGCGTACGAGGTCGAAGGCGCGGGCCAGGGCCTCGTCGCCGGTGCGCTCGCCCTTGATGATCTCCACCAGCGGCATCTTGTCGACGGGCGAGAAGAAATGCAGCCCGATGAAGTCCGCCTGCCGCGCGACGCCTTCGGCGAGACCGGTGATCGGCAGCGTCGAGGTGTTGGAGCAGAGCAGCGCGTCGGGCTCGACGATGTCCTGGATCTCCTGGAACACCTTGTGCTTGAGAGCGGTGTCCTCGAAGACCGCCTCGATGACGGCGTCGCAGCCCGCCAGCGCCTGCGGGTCGGCGGCCGGCGTGATCCGGGCGAGCAGCGCGTCCCGCTCGGTCTCGGTCGTACGTCCCCGTGAGAGCGCTTTCGCGAGCAGCTTCTCGGAGTACGCCTTGCCCTTCTGGGCCGCTTCGAGCGACACGTCCTTGAGGACGACCTCGATGCCGGCCCGGGCACAGGAGTACGCGATGCCCGCGCCCATCATGCCCGCGCCGAGGACCGCGACCTTGCGGACTCGGCGCGGCTCGATGCCCTGGGGGCGGCTGACGCCGGAGTTGACGGCCTGGAGGTCGAAGAAGAACGCCTGGATCATGTTCTTCGAGGTCTGCCCGGTGACCAGCTCGGTGAAGTACCGGGCCTCGATGGTGAGAGCGCTCTCGAAGTCGACCTGGGAGCCCTCGACGGCCGCCGCCAGGATGTTGCGCGGCGCCGGGTAGGGCGCGCCCTGGAGCTGCTTCTTGAGGTTGGCGGGGAACGCCGGCAGGTTGGCGGCGAAGCGGGGGTTGGACGGCGTACCGCCCGGGATCTTGTAGCCCTTGACGTCCCACGGCTGGTGGGACTCGGGGTGGGCGTCGATGAACGCGTGTGCCTTGGCGATCATCTCCTCGGGCGTGGCGGCGATCTCGTGGACGAGAGCGTTCTCAAGGGCGCGCCGCGGGGAGTACTGGGTGCCCTGGAGCAGCACCTTGAGCAGGGCGTCGGCGATGCCCATGAGGCGTACGGTGCGGGTCACGCCGCCGCCCGCGGGGAGCAGACCGAGCGTGACCTCGGGCAGGCCGATCTTGGAGCCGGGCGCGTCGAGCGCGATGCGGTGGTGGGCGGCGAGAGCGATCTCGTAACCGCCGCCCAGGGCCGCGCCGTTGATGGCGGCGACGACCGGTTTGCCGAGGGTTTCGATGCGGCGCAGCGAGTTCTTGATGGCGGTGCCGGTGTCGAAGGCCTGCTGGGCGAGGTCGGGGCCGACCTGGATCATGTCCTTGAGGTCGCCGCCCGCGAAGAAGGTTTTCTTGGCGGAGGTGTAGATGATGCCGCGGATGGAGTCCTTCTCGGCTTCCGCGCGGTCCGCGATGGCCGCGATGGAGTCCTTGAAGGCCTGGTTCATCGTGTTGGCGGACTGGTCGGGGTCGTCGAGTACGAGGGTGACGACGCCGGTCTCGTCCTGTTCCCAGCGGATGGTCGTGCTCTTCGTCATTGCTTCAGATCTCCGTGTGAGGTGTGCCGGGACGGGACGGGCGGTCAGACACGCTCGACGATGGTGGCGACGCCCATGCCGCCGCCGACGCAGAGGGTGGCGAGCCCATAGCGCAGGTCGCGGCGTTCCAGCTCGTCGACGAGGGTGCCGAGGATCATCGCGCCGGTCGCGCCGAGCGGGTGGCCCATGGCGATGGCGCCGCCGTTGACGTTGACCTTGTCGAGGCTGAGGCCCATGTCGTCGACGAAGCGGAGCACGACTGCGGCGAACGCCTCGTTGATCTCGACGAGGTCGATGTCGTCGATGGTCAGACCGGCCTTGGCGAGCGCCTTGCGGGAGGCGGGCGCCGGTCCCGTCAGCATGATGGTGGGCTCGGATCCGGAGACCGCGGCGGAGACGATGCGTGCCCGCGGTGTCATGCCGTAGCGCTCTCCGACCTCGCGGGAGCCGACGGCGACGAGGGCCGAACCGTCCACGATGCCGGAGGAGTTGCCCGCGTGGTGGACGTGGTCGATCTCCTCGACCCAGTGGTACTTCTGCAGCGCGACGGCGTCGAAGCCGCCCATGTCGCCGATGCCGGCGAACGACGGCTTGAGAGCGGCGAGGGAGTCGGCGGTGGTGCCGGGGCGCATGTGCTCGTCGTGGTCGAGCACGACGAGGCCGTTGCGGTCCTTGACGGGGACGACGGAGCGGGCGAAGCGGCCGTCTTTCCATGCCTCGGCGGCGCGCTCCTGGGAGAGCGCGGCGTACTCGTCGACGTCGCGCCGGGTGAAGCGTCCCATGGTGGCGATGAGGTCGGCGCCGATGCCCTGGGGGACGAAGTTGGTGGAGAAGTTGGTCATGGGGTCGGCGAACCAGGCGCCGCCGTCGGAGGCCATCGGGACGCGCGACATCGACTCGACGCCGCCGGCGAGCACCAGATCCTCCCATCCCGAACGGATCTTCATGGCGGCCAGGTTGACGGCTTCGAGGCCGGAGGCACAGAAGCGGTTCTCCTGGACGCCGGCCACCGTGTCGGGCAGTCCGGCGGCGATCGCCGCGATGCGGGCGATGTCGGAGCCCTGGTCGCCGACGGGGCCGACGACGCCGAGCACGATGTCGTCGATGGCGGCCGGGTCGAGGCCCGGGAAGCGCGTGCGCAGTTCGTGGATCAGGCCGACGACGAGGTCGATCGGCTTGGTGCCGTGCAGGGCGCCGTTGGCCTTGCCGCGGCCGCGCGGGGTGCGGATCGCGTCGTATACGTACGCTTCGGTGCTCAACGTCGGGCCTTTCGGATGAGGGTGGTTCGGGGAGGCGGGAACGCGTGAGACTGCGCTTGGGGACGGCTGAGAGCGCGATCAGCCGAGCAGGGAACGGCCGATGATTTCCTTCATGATCTCGGTGGTGCCGCCGTAGATCGTCTGGATGCGGCCGTCCGTGAAGGCTTTGGCGACCCGGTACTCGGTCATGTAGCCGTAGCCGCCGTGGAGTTGGAGACAGCGGTCGGCGACGCGCTTTTGCAGTTCGGTCGCCCACCACTTGGCCATCGAGGCGTGCACGGCGTCGAGCTCGCCGTTGGAGTGGTCGACGATGCAGCGGTCGAGGAAGGTCCGGGTGACGGCGCACTCGGTGGCCATCTCGGCGATCTCGAACCGGATGTGCTGAAGCTTGGAGAGCGGCCGGCCGAAGGCCTCGCGCTCCTTGACGTAGGTCGTGGTGATCTCCAGGAGGTGTTCCGCCGCGGCGATTCCGGCGACCGCGATGCCCATCCGCTCCTGGGCGAGGTTGGTCATGAGGTGGATGAAGGCACCGTCGAGTTCGCCGAGGAGATTGTCCTTCGGGACGCGTACGTCATGGAAGAACAGCTCGGCCGTGTCCTGCGACTTCTGGCCGATCTTGTCGAGGTTGCGGCCGCGTTCGAACCCTTCGGCGCCGCGCTCCACCACGATGAGGGAGAGGCCCTTGGCGCCGCCGTCGGGGGTGGTCTTGGCGACCACGACGACCAGGTCGGCGAGGATGCCGTTGGAGATGAACGTCTTGGAGCCGTTGAGCAGCCAGTGATCGCCCCGGTCCTCGGCGGTGGTGCGGATGCCCTGGAGGTCGGAGCCCGCCCCGGGTTCCGTCATGGCGATCGCGGTGATCAGCGAGCCGTCGCAGAACCCGGGCAGCCAGCGGCGCTTCTGGTCCTCGGTGGCGAGCCCGGTCAGATACGGGCCGATGATGTCGTTGTGCAGGCCGAGCGCGAGCCCGGCGGCCCCGGCGCGGGTGAACTCCTCGGCGAGGACGGCGCTGTAGCGGAAGTCGGCCTGGCCGCCGCCCCCGTACTCCTCGGGCACGGCGAGCCCGAGCAGCCCCTGCCGGCCCGCCGCGAGCCACGCCTCGCGCGAGACGATGCCGTCCTTCTCCCACTGTTCGTAGTGCGGCAGGACCTCCTTGGCGAGGAAGGTGCGGACGGTCTCGCGGAACGCCTCGTGCTCGGCACTGAAGATCTGCCGTTTCAACTCAAGCCTCCTGTACGGGAGTTGGTGCCGGGACGGCCGTGAGCGCCGGCAGGTCCCAGTCGCGGGCGACGTCGGCGGTGTGGGCGCCGGGCAGGGCGGGGGGCCGCCGGATGGAGCCGGGGGTGGCGGAGAAGCGGGGTGCGGGCGCGGGCTGGGTGGCCCCGTCGTGGGTGGTGAAGGTGGCGCGGGCCGCCAGATGGGGGTGGTGCGGGGCCTCCTTCAGGGAGAGCACGGGCGCGACACAGGCGTCCGAGCCCTCGAAGACGGCGGTCCACTCCTCACGGGTCCTGGTGCGGAAGCGTTCCTCGATGGTGGTGCGCAGCTCGGCCCAGCGGGCGAGGTCCTTGCGGGCGGGTGCCTCGTCGTCGATGCCGAGGACGCGGACGAACTCGTCGTAGAACCGCTCCTCCAGGGCGCCGACCGCCATGTACTGGCCGTCGGAGGTCTCGTACGTGCCGTAGAAGGGGCAGCCGCCGTCGAGGAGGTTGGCGCCGCGCCGGTCCTGCCAGCCACCGGCCGCCAGCATGGCGTGGATCATCGTGGTGAGGTGGGCGGTGCCGTCGACGATCGCCGCGTCGACGACCTGGCCCGCTCCCCCGCGCCGCGCGTGCTGGAGCGCGGCGAGCACACCGATGACGAGGTAGAGCGAGCCTCCGGCGTAGTCGCCGACGAGGTTGGCCGGGACGACCGGCGCGCCGTCGGCGGCGCCGATCATGCCGAGGGTGCCGGTGATCGCGATGTACGCGATGTCGTGTCCGGCACGCTGGGCGAGCGGCCCGTCCTGGCCCCAGCCGGTCATCCGGCCGTAGACGAGGCCGGGGTTGCGGCCCAGGCACTCCTCGGGACCGACCCCGAGCCGCTCGGCGACGCCCGGCCGGTAGCCCTCGATGAGGATGTCGGCGCGCTCCACGAGGTCGAGGACGAGGCCGGGGCCGCCGGGCGCTTTGAGGTCGATGAGCACGGAGCGTTTGTTGCGGTTGGTGAGGTCGTGCGCCGGGTCGACGCCGAGGCCCGCGCCGCCCGGCCGGTCCACGCGCACCACGTCGGCGCCGAGGTCGGCGAGGAGCATGGCGGCGAACGGGCCGGGCCCGATGCCCGCCAGCTCGACCACACGCACCCCGGTGAGCGGGCCGGTTCCTGTCGCTGCCATCAAGTCCCCATCGCCGCCGTCAAGTCCCCATCGCCGCTGTCACGTTCCCTCGCTGCCGTCACGTTCCCTCGTCGCCGCCAAATCCACAGCACTGTGACACAACTGATGTAACACCAACGATGCTAAGAACACGTTCCACTCCGCACAACCCCCCATGAGCAACCGCTCAGCATGCCGGGCCGAGGGTGCGGAGCCGCTTGCCCCGATACGCCGGTTCTGCCCGGCGCTCCCCTCGTGCGAAGGTCGCCGCGGGAGCAGGCCCGGGTGCCTGGACCGGGCGCCGCACGCTAGCCTCACAACCCGGCATCGGCCGACGGCGTCACCAGGCAGCAGAAGTGCGGAGGCACAGGTGGAACCCACGAAGCGGCAATACGACATCGTGCTGTTCGGCGCGACGGGTTTCGTGGGGGCGCTGACCGCCCAGTACCTCGCGGTCCACGCGCCCGACGAGTGCCGATGGGCGATCGCCGGCCGCAACCGCACCAAGCTGGAGCGGCTGCGCGAACGGCTCACGGAGCTCAATCCCGCCTGCGCCACGCTGCCGCTGGTCACCGCCGACGCCACCAGCACCGGCTCGCTGCGTGCGCTCGCCGAGTCGACGCGCGTCCTCGCCACCACCGTCGGCCCCTACGTCTGGTACGGCGAGGGCCTGGTCGAGGCGTGTGCCGAGGCGGGCACCGACTACCTAGATCTGACTGGGGAACCGGAGTTCGTCGACACGATGTACGTCCGGCACGACGCGCGGGCCCGTGAGCGGGGCGCCCGTCTGGTGCACGCCTGCGGCTTCGACTCGGTGCCGCACGACCTCGGAGTCCAGTTCACCGTGGACCAGCTCCCCACCGGAGTTCCGCTGCGCGTCGACGGCTTCGTACGGACCAACGCGTCCTTCTCCGGCGGCACGCTCGCCTCCGCGCTGACCGCGCTCGGCCGTGGCGCGCAGACCGCGCGGGCCGCGCGCGAGCGGCGCCTGCACGAGCCGCGGCTCGCGGGGCGGCGCGCCCGCGCCCAGTTCGGCGCGCCCCACTTCAGCAAGGAGACCGGTGTCTGGGCGCTGCCCATGCCGACCATCGACCCTCAGGTCATCGCCCGCTCGGCGGCGGCCGACGACCGGTACGGACCGGACTTCCGCTACCGGCACTTCGCCGCGGTCAAGCACCTTCCGGTCGCCATCGGCGGGGTCGCCGCGGTGGGCGCCGTCGCCGTCGCCACCCAACTCCCGCCCGCCCGCGCATGGTTGATGAGCCGTTACGAGGCGGGGCAGGGCCCGGACGAGGCGCGCCGGCGGCGCAGCTGGTTCACGGTGCGCTTCGTCGGCGAGGGCGGCGGCCGCCGGGTCTTCACGGAGGTGGCCGGAGGAGACCCGGGCTACGACGAGACGGCGAAGATCCTCGCCGAGGGTGCGCTCTGCCTCGCCTTCGACGAACTCCCCGAGCGTGCGGGCCAGTTGACGCCCGCGACCGCGATGGGCCCGGCCCTCACCGGGCGGCTGCGGGCCGCCGGGATGCGGTTCCGGGTCGCGGACACGCGCTGACCGCGCCGGGCCCGGGATGCGGTTCCGGGTCGCGGACACGCGCTGACCGCGCCGGGCCCGCGTCCCGGACGCGCGCCGACCGCGCCGGGCCTCACGAGTCAGATGCGTCCGACGAGGCCGACGAGTCCGACTGGGCTTGTTGCAGGGCCCGTTGGGCGTCCTTGAGGGCTTGACGGCACAGCGAGTCGGCGTGCCGCGTGGTCTCGGGGAGCCGGTAGCGCCGCGCGAGCGCGAGGGTGTGGGCGACGGCGCCGTCGAGGCTCACGCGGTGGCCGACCGAGACGAAGACCGGCTTGGTCGCGTCCTGGGTGCGCAGGGCGCGGCCGACCTCCGCGCCATCGTCGGCGACGAGCGGCGAGCTGTCGCCCCGGCGGGGCCCGGGCGGCTCGTAGGTGAAGGTGAACGGGTTCTTCGCGACGCCGATGACGGGGAGCCCGGTGAGGACGCCGAGGTGGCTCGCCAGGCCGAACCGGCGCGGGTGGGCGAGCCCGTAACCGTCGCAAACGACCGTCCCGGGTCCGGAGTCGAGCCGTTCGAGGGCCGCGAGCACGGTGGGGATCTCACGGAAGGCGAGCAGCCCGGGAACGTAGGGGAAGGCCACCCGGCCGACGGCGGTGGCCTCTTCGACCACGTCCAGGGTCTCGGCGTCGAGCACCACGGCGGCCGCGACGACGAGGTCGTGTTCGTCGTCGTACGCCACATCCACCCCGGTGACGAGCCCGCTGCCCGGTGGCGGCCCCGGCTCGTCGCGTACGACCTGTCCGCGCAGCTCGTCCTGGACGGCGAGCGCGGCCGCCTCGTCTCCCGGCCAGCCGCGCGGAACCCCCGTAATGATCTCCATGCCGCCACCCTAGGCGCTCCGCCGACGGTGCGGATGTGCGGCCCCGGGTCGCTTCGGGCACCCCGCGCCGTTGCGTACTCGCGGGCACCCTCGGACCACGACAGGCCGCCGAGTAGCCTGGCGATCATGTTCGTACTCGAGTTGACATACACCGTCCCGCTGGACCACGTCGACGCGCTGCTCGACCAGCACGTCGTCTGGCTGAACGAGCAGTACGCCGCGGGCGTCTTCATCGCATCCGGTCGCAAGGAGCCCCGCGACGGCGGAGTCATCCTGGCCGTCGGGGACGACCGCGCCGCGATGGAACAGCTCGTGGCGAGCGACCCGTTCCTGGTCAACGGCGCGTGCACCTACCGGATCACCGAGTTCCTCGCGACCATGGTGGCGCCGCAACTCGCGCCGTACCGGCAGACGTTGCCGAGCTAGTCGGCCAGGCGCGCCACCCGGCCCTGCTCCCCCGCGGCCCAGCACGCCCCGTCGGCGGCGCAGTCGACGGTGTCGTACGAGCCGGTGTCCACGGTCCGCCAGGTGCGGCCACCGTCCCGGGTGATGTCGGTGCCCGTCGGTCCCACGGCGAGCGCGGCCGAGCGCGAGTGCGCGAGCCAGGCGACGCCCGAGCGGTAGCCGGCCACCGGTGTCGTCGCTCCGCGCCAGCGTCGGCCGCCGTCGCCGGTGACCGACGCGGCCTTCGGCGACGGCTGCCCCGCGCGGTAGTCGCCGCCGACCGCGATGCCGTGCGTACGGTCGCGGAAGGCGAGGCCGAACACCCCGCGGGCCGGGTCGCCGGCCGGGATGCCCGACTCGGCCGCCGTCCAGGTGAGCCCGCGGTCGGCGGAGTGCAGGACCCGGCCGGTCGCGCCACCGCCCGTGGCGAGCCAGACGTCCCTGGGCCCCGAGGCCACCAGACACTGGCCGCTGGCGGCGAACCCGGCCTCCCCCGGCTGCGCGGCCGGCATGCCCGCGCTGGGCAGGACCGTCCAGGAACGGCCGCCGTCCGCGGTGGACAGGATGCGGTACTTGCCGTCGACGGGATCGCTCATCGCCACTCCGTGGCGCGGGTCGAAGAACGTCAGGCAGTCGTAGAACGCCTTCGGGTCGGTGTTGCGGAACGACTCACTCCAGCTGGCTCCGCCGTCCTCGGTGCGATAGACGCGGGACGCCTCGCCCTCACCGATCGCCAGCACCACGGCGCGCCGCCCGTCGAAGGCCTCCACGTCCCGGAACTCCAGAGCGCCCGCTCCGGGCGGCGAGACGTTCTGCCACGTACGGCCGCCGTCCGCGGTCCGCAGGACCGTGCCCTTGGTGCCGGCGACCCACGCGGTCGACCTGCCGACCGCGGCGAGCCCGCGGAAACGGGCATCGCTCCCGGTGTCCCTCACCTGCCACGTGGGCGTGGAGTGTCCGTGCGCCTGGGCCGGTACCGTCAGCGCCGCCACCATCGCCACCCCGCCGAGCCCCGCCGCCAGCATGCGTCGCGTTTTCCCCATGGACCTCATGGCGTCGGAAGCTAGCCGAGCCCACCCCACCCGTCCAGAGTGCCTAAGCCACCGGTCCCGGGCGCCCGGGCAAGCTGCCGTACGCAGGTCACGCCGAGCGCCACCTCGCCCACGTCCCCGCCGGCGCTCGACGACGATCAAATGCGATCAACGGCGGTGATTGACGCGCCGGTCGACGCCGGCCAGGGGAAGAATTGAGCCGTACGAGACAGGGGTGATCCGGTGTGGCCGCAGGGATAGCGGGAACGAGCCCCATGACGACTGATCCGCCCCGGGCGCCACGCGCCGATGGTCGTCAGTGATGCAGGTCACGTGAACCTCCGGTGCACGGAACGCTGAATTTCGACGTCTCTCCGGGCGGCAGGAGAGAACCCCCGAGGCTGAGGGAGCAGGGCTTTGTCCACCGTCATCGAGCAGCCGGTCCAGGTACGTCTGATCGCGTCCGCACCCCGCATGGAGACCGTGCCCGCGACACTGCGCTACGACCCCGACGATCCCTTCGCCGTGCACATGGCCTTCCCTGCACCGGCCACCCTCGAAGGCACCGACGTCTCCTGGGAGTTCGCCCGCGAACTGCTCGAAGCCGGTATCGACGCGCCCGCCGGGTTGGGCGATGTGCGGGTGCGCCCCTACGGCTACGACCGCACCGTCCTGGAATTCCACGCCCCCGAAGGCGTCGCCATGGTCCACATCCGCACCTCGGAGGTGCGCCGCTTCCTCCAGCGTGCCGAGCACCTGGTCCCGGTGGGCCGCGAGTACCAGTACCTCGATCTGGACGGGGACCTCGCCGTGCTGCTGCGCGACACCTGCTGACGCGCCCCCGCCGCTGTGACGGCGCCCCTCCCGCACCGCCACCGCTCCTGTCCGACCGCGGCGGTGCCCTTCCATATGCGCCCCGCCCCCGGTCCTTTGTGAGCGCGTCCGCGCACCATTGCATGCGGTCCGCGCCATTGAACACGCTCCGCTCAACGCGGTCCGTCGGACGAGGTCCGCGCCTTTGAACGCGGCCCCGCGCCCCTCTGCATGCGCGCCCGCACTGTCGCCCACTCCTGCTCTTAATCGGTTTGCGGGGTCGCGAGCGACAGGCGTACCTTCGTGACTGGCCCTGTTGTCGTCGAATGGAGTAGGACGTTGCTCGTCTGAGGCCCTGAGACACCGCCGCGCGCACCCCTTTGCCGTGCCGCGCACCCGGTGTGACCTCTGCCTCCGAGCCATGTCCTCAACGACCAGGGCCTTCTTCGTGCCCTGAGCGGTGTCTCAGAACCCCCGTTGCCCGTATTCCTTCCCCGCAACCGGGAGACCCGTATGTCATCTTCCCCTCTCCAGATCAGCTCGGCCGCGCTGTCCTTCGCCTGGCCCGACGGCACCCCCGTCTTCGACGACTTCCAGCTCGCCGTCGGCCCCGGACGCACCGGCCTCGTCGGCCTCAACGGGTCCGGAAAATCAACCCTGTTGAAGCTGATCGCCGGTGTCCTCACCCCAAGCGGCGGCCCCGTCAGGGTCGCGGGTGAGGTCGGCTATCTGCCGCAGAACCTGGTCCTGGACACCACCCTGCGGGTGGACGAGGCCCTCGGCATCGACGCGGTCCGCGCGGCGCTGCACGCCATCGAGGGCGGCGACGCGGACGAGCGGCACTTCGAGACGGTGGGCGACGATTGGGACGTCGAGGAACGCGCCCGCGCCACCCTCGACCAGCTAGGCCTCGGCGCCATCGGCCTCGACCGCACGATCGGCGAGGTGTCGGGCGGCGAGTCGGTGCTGCTCCGGCTGGCCGCACTGCTCCTCAAGCGGCCGGACGTCCTGCTGCTCGACGAGCCCACCAACAACCTGGACCTGCCCGCCCGGCGGCGCCTCTACGGCGCCGTCGACGCCTGGAACGGAGTCCTCCTCGTGGTCAGCCACGACCGGGAACTCCTGGACCGGGTGGACCGCATCGCTGATCTGCGCGAGGGTCAACTCGCTTGGTACGGCGGTAACTTCACAGCGTACGAGGAGGCCCTGCGGGCCGAACAGGAGGCGGCGGAACGGATGGTGCGGGTCGCCGAGGCCGATGTTCAGCGCCAGAAACGCGAACTGTCCGAATCCCAGGTCAAGCTGGCGCGGCGGCAGCGGTACGGGCAGAAGAGCTACGACAACAAAGTGGTGCCGAGGATCGTCGCCAACAACCGCAGGCGTGAGGCACAGGTGTCGGCCGGCAAGCACCGGATCCTGCAGACCGAGCGCCTCGACCAGGCGCGTGAGCGGCTCGACCAGGCGGCGGAAGCGGTACGCGACGACGAGGGCATCCGGATCGAGCTCCCGCACA
Source organism: Streptomyces sp. NPDC048361 (assembly GCF_040651795.1). Lineage (NCBI taxonomy): Bacteria > Bacillati > Actinomycetota > Actinomycetes > Kitasatosporales > Streptomycetaceae > Streptomyces > Streptomyces sp. NPDC048361. The sequence goes on along the minus strand of NZ_JBEZKW010000017.1, from coordinate 57,078 downwards.
CCACGGTCCACCCCGGCCGCCAGGTCCTCACCCTGCGCGAGCTCCACCTCCCGTACGGCGCCCGGGTGGAGGGCGAGCTCGACGTGCGCGGACCGGAGCGGATCGCCCTGGTGGGCCGCAACGGCGCCGGCAAGACCACGCTGCTCAGAACGGTCGCCGGGCAGCTGGAGCCGGTGGCGGGCGAGGCGGTGGCCCATGTGCCCCTGCGGTTCCTGCCCCAGCGCCTCGATGTGCTCGACGACGCGCTGAGCGTGGTGGAGAACGTGGCCCGGTACGCACCGGGGGCGAGCGACAACGCGATCAGGGCGCGGCTCGCGCGGTTCCTGTTCAAGGGAGCCCGCGCCGAACGGCCGGCCGGCACCCTCTCGGGCGGGGAGCGCTTCCGGGCCGCGCTGGCGGCGCTGCTGCTCGCGGAGCCCGCGCCGCAGCTGCTCATGCTGGACGAGCCCACGAACAACCTGGACATGGCCAGTGTGAGCGCTCTCACGGCGGCCCTGGACGCGTACGAGGGCGCACTGATCGTGGCCAGTCACGACGTGCCCTTCCTGGAATCGATCGGTGTCACCCGCTGGCTGCTGCTCGACGGCGACCTCACCGACACCACGGCGGAGGCGGTCAGGGAGGGGCTCACGGCGCACTGAGCGGAGCTCACGGCACGCCGAGCGGGGCTCACAGCACGCTGAGCGGCCGAGCCGGGGCCCGGCCCGGTAGGTACCGCCGGGCCGGGTCCCGCTGTTTCCCCGCTCACAAGTGGGGCAGCCGCCCAGAGGTGACTTGGCTCTCCCCAAACCTCACCGACCTGCTCATATAACAGAACGTAACCGGACGAAGGGGAAGGAGGACTTGGCTGAGGCTTACGGCCGCTTTAACCTACGGTTTCGTAACCTACGTATGCGTAGGTACGCCTGCCGTCCCCCTTTTCCGTCCCCCTGGAGCACCCCCGTGACGATCACTTCTCCCCACCTCGGCAGCTCGGACGCGTGGACCGACGCCCGGCTGCTGTTCGCGCTGGAAGAGGTAGTCGAAAAGGAGCTCAACCGGCATCTCAAGGTCGCCAAGGACTGGATGCCCCACGACTACGTGCCGTGGTCCGACGCCCGCAACTTCCCCGGCCTCTTCGAGGACGGCGAGGCCTGGGAGCCGCAGCAGTCCAAGGTGACCGACATAGGGAAGATCGCCCTGGTGGTCAACCTGCTCACCGAGGACAACCTGCCCAGCTACCACCACGAGATCGCCTCGCTGTTCGGCCGCGACGGCGCCTGGGGTACCTGGGTGCACCGCTGGACCGCCGAGGAGGGCCGGCACGGCATCGTGATGCGCGACTACCTGCTCGCCTCGCGCGCCGTGGACCCGGACAAGCTGGAGCAGTTCCGGATGATGCACATGAGTGAGGGCTTCGAGTCGGACAACCGGCACTCGATGCTGCACTCGGTGGCGTACGTGGCCTTCCAGGAGCTGGCGACGCGGGTGTCGCACCGCAACACCGGGCACCAGTCGGGCGACCCGGTCTGCGACCGGATGCTGGCGCGGATCGCCACCGACGAGAACCTGCACATGGTCTTCTACCGCAACCTGCTGGGCGCGGCCTTCGAGATCGCCCCGGACCTGACGATGCAGTCGGTGCGCGATGTCGTCGTGAACTTCCGCATGCCCGGCCACGGCATGCCGGGCTTCGAGCGGGCCGCGGCGCAGATGGCGATCGGCGAGATCTACAACATGCGGATCCACCACGACGACGTACTGCAGCCGGTGCTGCGCTTCCTGAAGGTCCTGGAGATCGACGGGCTCGGCCCGGAGGGTCTGAAGGCACAGGAGGAGCTCGGCCTGTACATGGGCGGACTCGACTCCGAGGCCGCCAAGTTCGACGAGAAGCTCGCCGCCCGCAAGGCCCGCATGGCCGCGCGCGGCTGACACCTGCTGACACCGGACCGACGCCTGATACCGGGCCGGCACACACCTGACACCCGGTACGCAGCCTTGATGCCGGGCGGGAACGGCCCCACCGTTCCCGCCCGGCATCGGTCTGTTCAGCGCGGCCCTGTGCCGTGTGCCTTGATCGTTCAGCGCGCCTTGATGGTGTGGTGCGCCTTGCTCGTTCAGCGCGCTTCGATACGTTCCGCCGCCAGGATCCCGGCGGCGCTTGTGCGGGCTAGCGTTGCCGGGAACGCTGCAGAATCAGGCGTTCTCGTTCGGAGAGGCCGCCCCACACTCCGAAGCGCTCATCGTTGGCCAGGGCGTATTCGAGGCATGCCTTCCGCTGCTCGCAGGCGCCGCAGAGCTGCTTGGCCTCACGCGTCGAACTTCCCGGCGCCGGGAAGAAGAACTCTGGCCCGGCCTGGGCGCATAACGCGCTTTCCTGCCAGGTGAGTTCAGCCCCACTGCTGATGGTGTTATTCATCATGCCGTCAACGCTGCCGGGCACTGATCAACGTCCCATCAACAAATCGTGAACGCCGACGTTGATCGGCCCTCGCGGGATTCGCGGAACCTCCGTCCGTAGGAGCTCCCTCCGAGGGGTCCGCCCGTGAGATCCCTCCGTGGGGCGTGCCACGGAGGGTGTCACTCCGGCGCTCCTGCGCTCCTGAACGCCACGCCTGCGCTCCTGCGCCGGCCCGCGGGACGTCCGGTGCGGCCCGCGCGGCCCGCGGGACGTCTGGTGCGGCCCGCGGGATGTCTAGGACGCGTCCATCGAGCTCGTGATGATGGCGATGCGGGCGCCGAACGGATCGGCGATCCGGCCCAGGCGGCCCACGCCCTCCACGTCCATGGGTGCCATGCGGACCGTGCCGCCCAGCTCCCGCGCCTTGGCGGCGGTCGCGTCGGCGTCGGCCACTTCGATGTACGGCATCCAGTAGGCGCCGGCCTCGGATTCCAGTGCATCGTTGTCGAGCGGGACGACGCCGCCGAACATCCCGTCGGGGCCGGCGGTGGCGGGGTTGACCGTGGTGTAGGTGCCGCCCGGGAAGGGCACCTCGGTGCTCTCCCATCCGAACACCGCGTGGTAGAAGCCCGTGGCCGCCTTGACGTCCGGGGTGTAGAGCTCGACCCAGGCCAGCGTGTCACGCCCGCCGGCCGCTTCCATGCCGTTCATCTGCTGAGGCTGCCAGCCCGAGAAGCCGACGCCCGCCGCGTCCTGGAAGACGGCGCTGCGGCCCAGTTCCATGACGTCCATGGGCGGGACGACGACCTTGCCGCCCGCCTGCTCGACGGATTTGGCCGTGGCTTCGATGTCCGGCGTCTGGAAGTACAGGTTCCAGGTCGGTCCGCCCTGCTCGGGGGTGATCGCCATACCGCCGGCGATGGTCTTGCCCGAGGCCTGGAACGTGCCGTATCCGCCGACCTCCGGCCCACCGGGCTGATAGGTCCAGCCGAAGACACCGGTGTAGAAGGCGGCCGCCGCGTCCATGTCCGGCGTACCTAGGTCGAACCAACTGGGAGAGCCCGTCACGTAACGGGTACTGAGCATGGTGAGCTCCTTGGTCGTGTCCCGAGTGGTGCCCCGTTGTCCTGCTCTTCCGAGTCTTCCACCAGCCACTGACAATGCCGAGGCGAACCGCATCGAGCGCAGCCCCCGGGCCAACCCGAGCGGAGCCCAGCCGAGAGCCGAGAACCCAGGGACGAGAGACGCGAGCCGAGAGCCGAACGGAGCCCGGCCGAGGGACGAACGGCCCTCGCTTTCCCGTCCTACGCCCGCGGCCCGGAGCCGCGGCACCTGTCAGCGTGGCTGGAGTGTGGTGCGCAGGCGGTAACGGTCCCCGCTGTACTCGACGGTCGACAGGAGCACCGGGCGCTGGTCCTGGGCGTAGATCGTCTGGTCCAGGGCGAGCACCGGCGCGCCGGGCTCGATGCCCAGGTGCCCGGCGAGGGTCTCGTCCGCGCCGCGCGCTTCGATGGTGGTTTCGGAACGGTCCAGCTCGATGCCGCGCGCGTGCAGTTCCTCGAAGAGCGAGGCCCCGGTGAAGTCCACCGCGTCGAGGCCGGGCGCGAAGGAGGCCACCAGCAGGGTGCGATCGACGGCGATGCGTACGTCGTCGAGCAGCCGCACCCGCTCCAGGCGCAGCAGGGGCGCCCCGGCCGGTACGTCGAGGCGGTCGGCGTCGTCGAGGGTGGCGGGACGCACCTCCTGGTGCAGCACCAGCGAACTCGGCCGCATGTGCTTGCGGCGCGCGGTCGTCGTGAACGATTCGAGGTCGTTGGGCCATTCGCGGGGAGCGACCGGCGCCGCGACGAACCAGCCTCGGCCGTGCGACGCCGTCACGAGGCCCTGCTCCACCAGGTGCGCCAGGGCTTTGCGCAGGGTCACCCGGGAGATGTCGAGCCGTTCGCCGAGTTCCCGCTCGGGAGGCAGCCGGGCACCGGCGACAAGGCCCCGGCGCTGGATCTCGTCCTGGATGAGTTCGGCGGTCTGCGCCCACAGCGGGGCAGGGCCGCCGCCGCGTTCGGTGAAGCGCAGGGGGCGGGCGGGGGTGGCGTCGGCGCTCATCGGAAACCTCCAGCGGCGGAATCCTCGGAGCGTACCACTGCATACCACTCACCTTCCCGGAGAACAGGGCCGATCGCCCCGGGCCCTAGGTCGGATGTTCGGACGTGTGACCAGACCACTATTGACCACTCGAATACCACTGCATACCTTTGGGTGCGGCACCCGGCAGACCCGGCGGCCGACCGGTTCGATGTCCATCGCCCCTGGATGGCCACGGGACCACTCGTGTGATGGAGGAAGACGGATGAGTACGGGCCCATCGAAGGCCGCCGGCAAGAAGCGCGGCGGCAGTGGCGTCATGGCGGTCATGCAGCGCATCGGGCGCAGCCTGATGCTCCCGGTCGCGACACTGCCCGCCGCGGCGCTCCTGGTCCGCCTCGGCGCCACCGACCTGCTCGGCCGGGAGAACTTCCCCGAGCTGATCCGCAGGCTCGGCATGGTCCTGTCGGCCGGCGGCCAGACCGTCTTCGACAACTTGCCGCTGCTGTTCGCCATCGGCGTGGCCATCGGCTTCGCCAAGAAGGCCGACGGCTCGACCGCCCTGGCCGCCGCGGTCGGCTACCTCGTCTTCAAGGCGGTCCTCGCCAGCTCCGCCTTCCCGAAGGGGGTCGACGGCAAGCCGCTGGACGCCAAGGTGCTCGGCGGCATCGTCATGGGTCTGGTGGCCGCGCTGCTCTATCAGCGCTTCAGCCGCACCAAACTCCCCGAATGGCTGGGCTTCTTCGGCGGCCGCAGACTGGTGCCGATCCTCAGTGCCTTCGCGGGCGTCGGCGTGGGCGTCGTTTTCGGTGTCGTCTGGCCCACGGTCGGCGGCTGGTTCTACCACTTCGGCGAGTGGCTGGTCGGCACCGGCGCCTGGGGCGCGGGCATCTTCGGCGTGGTGGTCCGCGCGCTCATCCCGATCGGAATGCACCACTTCTTCACGTTCTTCCCCTGGTTCGACGCCGGTACGTTCGTCAACCCGCACACCGGCGCCGAGGTCCACGGCGACATCGCGCGCTTCCTGGCGGGCGACCCGAGCGCCGGCCAGTTCATGACCGGTGGCTTCCCGATCTACATGTTCGCGCTGCCGGCCGCAGCCATGGCCATCGCGCACACCGCGCGGCCCGAGAACCGCACAATGGTCAAGGGCATGATGATCTCGGTCGCGCTCACCTCGTTCGTCACGGGTGTCACCGAGCCCATCGAGTTCAGCTTCATGTTCGTGGCGCCGCTCCTGTACGCCGTCCACGCGGTGCTCTTCGGCGTCTCCATGGCGGTCTGTTACGCGCTCGGCATCCGCGACGGCTTCGGCTTCTCCTCCGGCGCCATCGATTACGTCGTCAACTACGGCATCGCCACCAAGCCCTGGCTGCTGATCCCCATCGGGCTCGTGTTCGCTGCGCTCTATTACGTGATCTTCCGCTTCGCGATCGTGCGCTTCAACCTGCCGACGCCCGGCCGGGAACCCGTCGAGGGCGAACCGGTCGCCGGCGAACCCGTCGAGCGCGAACCGGCCGATCCCGTCGAGGGCGATCCGGTCGTCAGTGAACCCGTCGACCGCGACCCCGTCGAGCGCGAACCGGCCGCCGGTGAACCCATCGACGCACCGGCAGACACACCCGTGCGCTCCCCCGACGCCATTCCCTCAGGCGCCGCCGTGGAGGACGATCCGGCCTCCAAGGCCTGACCGCTCCCCCTCGACATCCGCCCGTCACCCCCTCGATATCCGCCCGACGCCCCTCGATATCCGCCGCGCACCGGCTCGGCCACCGCCCGACACCGGCCCGGCATCCGCCCACCAACCCCTCGGCCATCCGCTCGACACCGGCTCGGCATCCGCCCAACCCGGCTCGGCTGTCCGCCCGGCACCGGCCCGGAACCCGCCCGACACCCGCTCCACGTTCCGCCGCACGCGGACGGCGAGAGCGCGGATACGAAAGGAACCCTTCATGCCCGGATCGCGTATCACCTTCCTCGACGGCCAGGCCGGTCAGCCGCAGGCGCTCGATCGCGTGATCACCCATGTACGGCAGCAACTCGACGGCCCGGACCTCGCCCGGCTGCGCGAGGTCCGGCGACCGCTCCTCGCCGGGATCGGCGCTTCCTACGCGGCGCTCGCCGTCCCCGTCCAAGTGCTCCGCAGCCACGGCGTACCCGCTCAGCGGGTGCTCTCCAGCGAGATCGAGGACGGCCTGTACGGCTTCGACACAGACCTCCTGATCGGGGTCTCCCAGGGCGGCCGCAGCTCGGAGACGATCGCGGCGTTCAAGGCGGCCACCGGTCCCGCGACGCTCGCCGTCCTCAATGTGACCCCCTCTCCGCTCCGCGAACTCGCCGACCTCACCGTCGACTTGGGCAACGAACCCGACTCCTACGCCTCGACCGTCGGGTTTACCGCCACGGTCGTCGCCCTTGACCTGATCGCGGGCGCCATCGCGGGGCGCACCGGCGACCCGTGGGCGGACATCGCCGAACAGGCCGGCGCGGTCCGGGCCCGCGCGGCCGAGGTGGTCTCGTGTCTCCGCTCGCGGGCGGCGCTGTGCGTGGCGGCCGACTGCGTCGCCTCCGGCGCCTCTCGGGTCAGCGCCGAGGAGGCGGCCCTGCTGCTGCGCGAGGTGCCCCGTATGCCGGCCGCGGCGTCGGTCACCCGTAACTACCTGCACGGCGAGATGGAGTCGGCGGGCAACACCCTGCACCTCGTCTTTGGCGACGGCCGCGAGGTCGAACTCGCCCGCTCCCTGTCGGCGGCCGGCCACCTCACGCTCCTGATCACCACGCAGGACGTGGACCCGGCCGAAAGTCTTGGGGTCGTACGCCTGCCTGAGAGCGCTCCCAGCGCCCGGGTGGTCCTGGAGACGATCGTGGTCCAGGAGCTGGTGGCGGCGCTAAGCGAGGAACGCGAGGTGCCCATCGAGTCGTTCGTGTTCGCCAACGACGACACCAAGGAGGGCGGCGTCGACGCGGCCGACTTCGAGCTGGCCTCACCGGTCGCGGCGGCCTGAGGGCCGGCGCCGCTGCTCCTCGCGCCGGCCTGAACTCCCGTACCGCTACTTCTGCTTGGCGCGGCTCGGCTGTACCCGCTTGGGCTCCCCCGGCATCTTGGGGTAGTCCGGCGGGTACGGCATGTCGCCGAGCGCGTGGTCGCGTTCGTCGCGATCGGCGAGTTCCAGAAGCGGCTCAAGGCCGAAGGCATGGTCGTCCATGTCCGCGTGCAGATCGCCGAGTTCGGCGTAGCGGGCCGGCATGGTCCGCAGGTCGAAGTCCTTGGGGTGGACGTCGTCGAGCTCGTCCCAGCGCAGCGGCGCCGAGACCGGGGCGTGCGGCTTGGGGCGCACCGAGTAGGCGGAGGCGATGGTGCGGTCGCGGGCGGTCTGGTTGTAGTCGACGAAGATCCGCTCGCCGCGTTCCTCCTTCCACCAGGCGGTGGTGACCTTGCCCGCCATACGGCGTTCGAGTTCACGGCCGATGGTGATGGCACAGCGGCGTACTTCGGTGAACGTCCAGCGGGGTTCGATCGGGATGAAGACGTGGATGCCCCGGCCGCCGGACGTCTTGGGCCACCCCGTGATCCCCAACTCGCCCAGGAACGCCCGCAGTTCGTGGGCGACGGGGACGGCGTCGTCGAAGTCGGTGCCGGGCTGCGGGTCCAGGTCGATACGCAGCTCGTCCGGATGGTCGGTGGCCTCGCGCCGTACCGGCCACGGATGGAAAGTCAGACAGCCGAGCTGGGCCGCCCACAGCACTGCGGCCGGCTCGGTGGGGCAGATCTCGTCCGCGTGACGCCCGCTCGGGAACTCGATCCTGGCGGTGGGGATCCACTCCGGGACGTTCTTCGGGGCCCGCTTCTGGAAGAACGACTCGCCGTCAACGCCGTCGGGATAGCGCTCCAGGGTGGTGGGACGCTCGCGCAGAGCGCGGGTGATGCCGTCGGCTACGGCCAGGTAGTACTGCGCCACGTCCAGCTTGGTGTAGCCGGCCTCGGGGAAGTACACCTTGTCCGGATTCGAGAGCCGCACGGTACGCCCGCCGGCTTCCAGCTCGATCGCCTCGCCCTTGCCCATGCAGGCCACGGTAGGCGGAAGCCGCCAATGCCGCATATCGGCACATCGGTGAGAATCAGTCGTATGGATCTCCCGGTGATGCCTCCAGTGAAGCCGATGCTCGCCAAGTCCGTGGCGAAAATTCCGCCCGGGATGCAGTACGAGGCGAAGTGGGACGGGTTCCGGGCGATCGTGCACCGGGACGGCGCCGACGTGGTCATCGGCAGCCGCAACGGCAAGCCTCTGACCCGGTACTTTCCCGAACTGGCCGCTGCGCTCGCCGAGCGGTTGCCCCAGCGGTGCGTGGTGGACGGCGAAATCGTGATCGCCCACGAGGGGCGCCTCGACTTCGACCGGCTGTCCGAACGCATCCACCCCGCCGCGTCCCGGGTGAAGCTGCTCGCCGAACAGACACCGGCGAGCTTCATCGCCTTCGACCTGCTGGCGCTCGACGACACGGCGCTCCTCGACACCCCGCTGGCGGAACGGCGCGCGCTGCTCGCCGAGGCGTTGAGAGCGGTCTCAGCGCCGGTCCACCTGGCTCCCGCCACGACCGACATCGATGTGGCCCGGCGCTGGTTCGACCAGTACGAGGGCGCCGGACTCGACGGAGTCGTGGCCAAACCGCTCGACCTGCCCTACCGGCCCGACGCCCGCCTCATGTACAAGATCAAGCACGAGCGTACGGCGGACGTCGTGGTCGCCGGGTACCGCCACCACAAGAGCGGTCCGGTGGTCGGCTCCCTGCTGCTCGGCCTGTTCGACGCGCAGGGAGCGCTTCAGCACGTCGGCGTGTGCGCGGCCTTCCCGATGAAGCGCCGCGTCGAACTGATCGAGGAGTTCGCGCCCCTGCTCATGCGCGACGCGCTCGCCGAAGGCCACCCGTGGGCCGCCTGGGCCGAGGAGTCGGCACACGAGAGCGCGAGGCTGCCGGGTGCGGTCAGCCGCTGGACCGGCAAGAAGGACCTGTCATGGGTACCGGTGCGCCCCGAGCGGGTGGTGGAGGTGGCGTACGACCACATGGAGGGCGACCGGTTCCGGCACACCGCGCAGTTCCGGCGCTGGCGCCCCGACCGCACCCCCTCCAGCTGCACCTACGCCCAACTGGAGGAGCCCGTCCGGTACGACCTCGCGGAAGTCCTGTCGTCGGAGAACGGCTGACTCCGGGTCCGGGTACCGGAAGCGGCGGAATCGGCGGCAGCCCTGTCAGGGGGTGGGCGAGGGGCAGCCCGACGTGGGCGGTGTGGTGCCGGGATCCGGCGTGGCCTGGGTGGAGGGCGATCCGCCGGGACAGACCGGCACGCCGGGGCCGCCCGACGGCGAGGGGCTGCTGGAAGCGCTCTCGGACGGCGAGGGCGAGGGGCTCGTCCCGCCGGGCGAAGACGGCGAAGACGGCGAAGACGGCGAGGACGACGGGGAACCCGACGGCGAGGAGGACGCGGACGGGGACGGGGAGTGACCGGGTCCGGGGCCGGACGAGGGGCTGCCCCCGGGCCGCGTCGGTACCGGACGCGAGGGTCGCGGACTCGGCTGGGACCCGATCACGATGCCGCCGCCCTGCTGACGGCCGTGGTCGGCGTCGATCTGTCCCGCGCTGCCCGCTCCGGGTGTTGTTGGGAGCGCTCCCTGACCGTCCGGCACCGCATGGGTGCCCCGGCGGTAGAACTCCAGCCACGTCAGGACCGTACGCAGGTAGTCGGCGGAGTGGTTGTAGCTCAGCACGGCACGGTCCACGTCGGCGGGGACGGTGAGGTTGCGGGCGTCCGCGCACAGATACCCGCCGGCGGCGAGTGCCGCGTCGAAGACGTTGTTGGGGTCCTTGCGCCCGTCGTCGTTGCCGTCCTGCGCCCAGGTGGCCCAGGTGGACGGGATGAACTGCATGGGGCCCACCGCACGGTCGAACTGGGCGTCCCCGTCCAGGGTTCCGTGGTCGGTGTCGGGGATGTGTGCGAAGCCGGCGCCGTCGAGCACCGGCCCGAGGATCGGCGTGAGGGTCGTGCCGTGTGCGTCGACCCGCCCCCCGCCCGCGTGCCCCGACTCCACCTTGCCCAGGGCGGCGAGGAGTTGCCAGGGCAGGTGGCAGCCCGGCCGGGTGCCGCGCAGCCGGCTCTCCGCCCGCTGGTACGCGGCGAGGACGGTGGCCGGGATGCCCTCCTGTGTCCACACCGGGTCGATCACCGCGACACCCGGCGCGGGGGCGGCGGCGCCCGGGCTCTGCGGCGAGACCAGCGGGGGGAGTTCGGTGTGGTACGAGCCGTCGGACGGCGGCGCCTCGCTCACCATCGCGGGCGGTCCGGCGACCGGTGCCTCCTGTCGCTGGGCGGCGGGGCGGATCAGGCCGGGAGCCTGCGACGCGGTCAGCGCGGCCATCGCGACGGCCGCGACCGCCGTGCCGGTGAACCCACGCCGTAACCGCTTCCCGCCGGGCAGCCGCAACTCCACGGACCTGGCGGCGCCACGCCACCGCGGGGCCTTCACGATCCCTGCCCGAAGGTGTCGATGCCGGAGACCTTCCAGACGGCTCCGCTCCCCCGGACCACATCGACGGCGAACATCGCCGCGGCGTACGTCGTTTCGGGCTTCTTGCCCGCCGTCCGGGTGCTGCTCTGGTCGGCGTAGACCAGAACCCGCGCGCGGCTGCCGTCGATCATCTCCACACCGCTCTCCGTCACCGTCGTCGTCAGCACCAGTTTCTGGTCCGCGCCCTGCGCCCGGACGGCGGCCAGCATGTCGCGGTGCTGCCCAACCGCCTTGCCCGTGAGGAGCGTTGAGGCCGCTTTGTCGGCAGCGGCCGTGTCCGCGTAGTTGTACGAGAACAGCGCCGCGACGGCCTTGGCGGTCTGGCCCTTGACGTCACTGGTGCGGGCGGGGTCGGTCAGCGCGGCGTTCCGGGCCGCCGGATCGGAGCGCAGGGTGTCGGCCCGGGTGGCGGCGAGCCCGGCGAACGCGCCGAGCAGGACGATGAGCACGCACAGGACGACGGGCGCCGGCAGCGAGCCGACCCGGCGCACGGCGGCCATGACACCGGCGCCGGGTACCCGCAGCACGGACAGACGACCCCGAGCCGGCGTCTCATCGGAAGCCGGCGTCTCCTCGGAACCGGAACTCGACGTCTTTTCAAGGGACTTGCCGGACTTGCCCGTCGCCTCCTTTTTGGGGCCGCGGGGAGGATTCTTGCGGGTGGCGCCGGGGAGGTCGTCAGACGGGCCTTCGGCCGGCCCGACTCGGTCCGGCCCGGGCTCGGTGACGGGCTCGGCGGCAGATTCGGCCACGGGCTCGGTGACGGGATCAGCGGCAGGGTCCGTGACGGGCTCAGTGACGGGTTCGGTGGCACGCTCGGTCACGGGCTCGGTGGCCGCGCGGGCGGCGCCTGCGTGGGCCAGCCGGCGCTGACGGTTGACCAGGTGGCGGGTGGTCGACATGGGCGGCTCCTGTCCGAAGGGTGAAGGGGGTCAGTTGGCCGCGCTGTCGCCGACCGGCGCCTGACCGAGGGCGCTCAGCTTCCAGCCGCCCGCGGTGCGGGTCAGCTCGCCGAGCATCCGGCTGTCCTTGGCGGAGGGTTGCTGCTTGGGCGCCTGTACGGTGATCCGCAGCGCCACCATCACCCTGGCCCGGCCCGCCCGGTCGTCGAGCTCGGTGACCGCGCCGTCGAGCACCTTGGCGGTGGTGACGGTCCCGGCCTGCTGCACCTGCTTCTCGAACTCGCCGCGCCCGTCGGCCAGTTGCTGATGCAGGTCGCCGGTGGTGGAGTCCTGCCACAGGTCGAGCCCGTGGGCCAGATCCTTGTGGTCGAGGGTGGAGAGGTTCTGCACGGCCTGTTCGCCGGCCGCGAGAACCTTGTCGCGGGAACGCGCGTAGGAGGCGGAATCGTCGTGCGCGGCGCCGTACCAGGACCAGCCGGCCCACACCGCGAAACCACCCGCGAGCAGGGTGAACGCCAGCCCGACGGCGAGTAGGGGCTGGATCGTCATGCGTGCCATGTGCTGGGTGCTCCCTCTGTGCGGTGCGGCTGTACGGTGCGGCTGTGCTGGTGTGCGGTGCGGACGACGCCCCACGGCGACACGGACGCCGTCTAGCGGGCCTGGATGTCGGTGATCTGCCAGTGGCCGCCGACGAGTTGGGCGGTGACGCTCAGCTGGGCGGCGGCTGCGGTGGCAGGCTTCCCGCCCCGCTGGGCCCGTTGGTCGAGGAAGACGAGCAGCTCCGCGCGGTCGTGGGTCAGCCGGACGACTCCGGCCCGCACCACATGCGTGGTCAGCGCGAGCTTCTGCTCGGCCACACGCTGCTTCAACTCCCCGAAAAGCGCCGCATATTGGGTGGCGGCCCGACCGCCGAGCAGGTCCTTCGCCGCGTCCTCGGTGGCACGGGTGTCCTGCGGCGCGTACGAGAAGACCTTCCCGAGCGTGTTGCTGACGTCCCCGATGACTCGCGTGGTCGCCCCGGCATCGGTGAGCGCCCGGTTGCTTGCGGCGGGCGTGTGAGTCAACTGCCGTGCCTGGAACAGCAGTCCACCCCCGGCGAGCAGCAGCACCAGGACGAGACCGCCGCAGGCAAGAACGAGCATGCGGTGGCGGCCGGGCCGAACGGGATGACTACCCTCGCCCCCCACACCCGTGCCCGTACCCGTACCCGTACCCGTACCCGTACCCGTACCCGTACCCGTACCCGTGCCCGTGCCCGTGCCGTCAGGGTCGGCGTCGGCACCCCGGGCAGGGTCGGCGTCGGTACCCCGGGTCGAGCCCCGGCCCGCCGAGTCGCAGTCCACAAGGCCGCTCTCCACCGCGCCCCGGTCCGCCGATTCACCGTCCGCCGGGTCGCGCTTCGCCACCCCCCGGTCCGCCGCATCACCGTCCGCCGCGTCACCGCGAACCGCTTTCGCCTCTGCTGTGCCCACGCTGTTGTCTCCCTATCGGTCCGGGTCAGGGTGCCGCGACCGGGACCGCGTTGAGTGTCTTCAACTTCCAACCGGCCCCCGTGCGTTCGAGTGCCGCCTCGAAGCGCTTGCGATCGGTGGTGGCTGCGCCACCCTTCGGGGTGAGCTGCACCCGCACCGTCGCGATGAGCTTCGCGCTGCCCGCTCGGTCGTCGAGTTCGGTGATGGCCACGTCCGTGACCTCGCCGCGCGCGGAGGTCGTGGGCTTTCCGGCGCCCGTCCGGCGGAGTTCGTCGTGGAGCGGCCCCGTGGAGGAGGACAGCCAGGTGCTCAACGTCGTATCGGGGTGGGCGGCGTCCAGCGTCGAGAGCGCGGCCACCTGGGCACGGCCCGCCTTCAGGACAGCGTCACGGGAAGCTGCGTATGCCAGGGAGGAGTCGGAGCGCGCCTCCAGGTACGCCCATCCCCCGAAGACGGCGAACGCGGCTGAGAGCGCTATCAAGGCCACGGCGAGGACGCGGGTGCGGGTGTGGGTGTGGGTGCGGGCGCGCCGGGGGGTGTCCGGGAGCGGGTTCACGGCCGACCGCCCTTTCCCGCGGCGTCCTCGGTCAGGCCCAGCAGGCCCGCCAGGTCTTGCGGGCCACCGGGCAGTGCGGGCAGTGCGGGCAGTGCGGGCAGGCCCAGGGCGCCCGGGAGCGCGGCCCCTTGCGCTTGCTGCGGGGCGGCCGGGGTCGCGGGCCCGGCCCCCTGTGCAACGGTGGTCGCCGGCAGGGAACCCGGCTGGGCCGGAGCCGGAATGCCGCCGCCGGAGGGTGCGTGCGCCGAGCCCCGTACGTCGATGCCACTGCTCGCCGGCGCGGAGCACCGCGCCTTGGTGTTGAGCTTGGGTGTGTCGAGGGTTTCGAGGCCGTTGCGGTAGGTCGTACCGCCGTACCCGTCGGTGCAGGGAAGCGGCGCGAAGAAGGTGACCGCCATACCCAGGTTGGCTCCGTTCTTGTCGATCGCGGTGGCTCCGGCGGCGGTCAACGGAGGTAGTTTCACCAGGAGTTCCTCGATTCCCCGTTGCCTGGTCACGGCCACGTCCGCCGTTGTGAGGAGGTTCGCGAGTACCACGCCGAGCGCCGGATCGAGGTCTCCGAGGAGCCCGCTGACCTGGCCCGCGGCATCGGGTGCGGCGGCGATCAGGCGGCGCAGGTCACCGTCGGAGTTCTTCAGTGTGGCCGCCAGGCTCTGCGCGCCGGTGGCGAACGTCTTGATGGCCTGGCCCTCGTCGGCCTGGGTGTGCAACACGGTCTCACCGTCCGCGAGCAGCTTGGTCGTACTCGGCAGCGCCTTGTCGGCCGCCTTGACGAAGTCGCTGCCGTTGTCGAGGAGCGCCTGGAGGTCGTCGCCGCGCCCTTCGAAGGCCTTGCCGAACTCGTCGACGACCGTACGCAGCGACTCCAACGGCACTGATGCGGCAAGGTCGTTGACGCTGCTCAGTACGGTGGTGACGGGCGCCGGGGTGCGGGTGTCGGACTGTGCGACCACAGAGCCGTCGCCCAGGTAGGGCCCGCCGGAGGAGGTCGGCCGCAGGTCGATGTACTGCTCGCCGACGGCGGACAGATCGGCCACCACCGCCTCCAGCGAGCTCGGGATGGGCGGGGCGGAGTCGTCGATGTGCAGCTCGGCCACGACGCCGTCGTCGGTGAGCCCGATGGGACCCACGCGCCCCACCGAGACACCCCGGTAGGTGACGTTGGAATGGGTGAACAGGCCGCCAGTTTCTGCCAGTTGGACCTTCACGGTGTAGTAGGTGCGGATGCCGACGTAGTGGCCCAGGTCGGCGTAACGGAACCCGGTGTAGCCGAGCACCAGGACGCCGATGACGAGGAACGCCACGTTCTTGAGTCTGGTCGCCCGCGTCAGCATCAGCTCGTCCCCTTCTGCCCGCCGACCGATGTCTGGCCGCCGACCGACGTCTGCCCGTCGGCCGGCTTCTGCCCGGCGGCCGGCTTCTGCCCGGCGGCCGGCTTCTGCCCGCCGACCGGCGGGAGACCGAACGGCGTCATAGGGCCGCCCTTCGCCGCCGGTGTCGGCGTGGGCAGCGTGGTCGGCGTGGTCGGCGGCGTTGTGAGCGGCGGGATGATCTGGGTGCCGGGTGCGGCCGTCACGTCGAGGTAGACGTTGAGGTAGTCACCCTTGACCCCGCGCAGCACCTCATCGGTGAACGGATAGGTGAGCAGCACCTGGAGTGAGTCGGGCAGGTCCTTCCCGGAGTCGGCCAGCGATGTGAGGATCGGCGCGAGCGACTTGAGGTCGGCCACCATGTCGTCCTTGCTCTTGTTGACCGTCGAGACGGCGACCGTGGAGAGAGTGTCGAGCGATTTGAGCATCGTCAGGAGTGAACCCCGTTGTTCCTCAAGGACTTTGAGGCCCGGTGACAGCCCCGTGAGGACCGTGCCGACCTGCTGTTTGCGGGTGGCGAGAGTCGCCGAGAGCCGGTTGACGCCGTCGAGGGCGTCGGTGATGGAGCCGCGGTGCCCGTCCAGGTCGGTGACGAGGGTGTTGACCCGCTGAAGCATGGAACGCACCTCCGGCTCGCGGCCCGCGATGGCCTTGTTGAGCTCGGTCGTGATCGTCTTCAACTGGTTGACGCCGCCTCCGTTGAGCAGCATGGAGAGCGCTCCCAGAACTTCCTCCACCTCCGGATTGCGGTTGGTGCGCGCGATCGGGATGGCCGCGCCCGGTCCGAGGCGCCCCTGGGCTGCCTCCTTGGTCTGCTTCGCGGGCGCGGAGAGCTGGACGAACTTCTCGCCGAGGAGACTGGACTGTTCCAGCTGGGCGTAGGCGTTGGCGGGGAGGTTCACATCGCCCCGGATCCGCATGGTCACCTCGGCCGACCATCCGTCGGGGGCGAGCGACACCTTGGTGACCCGGCCGACGGCGACGTCGTTGACCTTCACCGCGGCCTGCGGCACCAGGCTGAGCACATCGGCGAAGTCGGCGGTGATGTCGTAGGGGTGGCTGCCCAGGTCGGCGCCGCCGGGCAGCGGAAGCTGGTCGATGCCGGAGAACGACGGTACCGAGCAGCTCCCCAGGGTCAGGGCCAGGGCGACGACGACCGCGACCCCGGCTCCCGTCGCGGCTCCGGCGCGCCGCGTGAGGTGTGGCGTCATCCCCGGCCTCCGCTCTTGGCGGCCGGCCCCGAGGACCGTGCCGGGTCGGGGGCGGATCCCTTCGCGGTGTCGGCGGCCGTCCCGTACACGGTGCCGACGGGCGGCAGGGGCAGCGCTGGGAGCGCTCTCAGCCGCTCCTCGGGTACCGGCACGAGAGGTGCGCTGCCCGCGACCGCCGGGTTGGGGGCGTGGACGAGGTCGCCGCCCATGCTGATCTCGTTGATGTCGCCGCGCCCGTCGAGGGTGCGGTGCACGGGGTCGTAGGCGTTGAGAGCGTTTCCGGCGGCGAGCGGCGCCGTGTCGAGGGCCTCGGCGAGGGAGGCGCGCTGGTCTACGAGGAGCTGGGTGAGCGGGGCCAGCTTGTCGACCTCGGACTTGAGGCTGCCGCGGTTGTCCTGGATGAAGGTCTTGACGCTGCCGAGCGCGGTGCCGAGTTCTTTGAGCGCGCCGGCGAGGTTGTCCTTGTTGTCGGCGAAGAAGGAGGTGACGTCGGCGAGTTGGTTCTGTGCGTCGCGTACCGCGCCGTCGTTGTTCTTCAGCATGGTGGTGAAGGTCTGCAGGTAGGACAGGGTGGCGAAGAGGTGGTCGCTGCTGCCGTCGAGTGTTTTGGCGGCCTTGCCGAACTGCTCGATCGAGTCGCCGATGGCGGCGCCGTTGCCGTCGAGGTTCTTGGCGCCGGTGTCGAGCAGCCCTGAGAGCGCTCCCGTCGCGTTGGCGCCGGTGGGGCCGAGGGCTTTACTGAGGTCGGTCAGGGAGGCGTACAGCTGGTCGACCTCGACGGGGGTGGCGTTGCGGGAGGCGGGCAGCTCAGCGTGGTCGGCGATCTCGGGGCCGCCGGTGTACGCCGGGGCGAGCTGGACGTACCGGTCGGCGACGACGCTGGGCGAGACGACGGCGGCGCGGACGTCCTTGGGCACCTGTACGCCCCGGTCCAGGCGCACCACCACCTTGACCTGCTGTCCCTGCGGGGTCACCGAGTCGACCTCGCCGACCTTGACGCCGAGGATCCGCAGGTCGGAGCCGGGGTAGATGCCGACGGCCTGGTTGAAGTAGGCGGTGATGTGCTTGCCGTCGGGGCCCGCGAACACGCGCAGCCCGCCGAGCACGGTGACGGTGATGACCGCGAGGGCCAGGACGATCGTGAGAGCGCGTCGCCGGCTCACGGGTAGCCTCCGTTCTTCGGCGGCATGCAGCCGGTGCTCGGGAGCGACTTCGCCGGCAGGTAGTTCCTGGGGACGAGTCCGCAGATGTAGGTGTCGAACCAGCGGCCGTTGCCGATGGTGTTGCCGACGAGCCGGTAGTAGGGCCCGGCCAGGGCGAGGGTCTGGTCGAGACCCTGCTGGTTCTTGACGAGGACGTCGGTGACGCGCCCCAACGCGGCCAGGGTGGGCTTGAGTTGGGCGGAGTTGTCCTTGACGAGGCCGGTGAGCTGGGTACCGAGTCCCCGGGATCCGGTGAGGAGCGCCTGGATGGCGTCGCGGCGCTGTTTGAGTTCGCCGAGGAGCAGTCCGCCGTCGTTGATGAGCGTTTCGAAGCTGCTCTTCTTGTCGGCCAGCGTCTTCGTCAACTGCGCGCTGCCCTTGAGGAGTTGGGCGAGCTGGCCGTCGCGCTCGGAGACGGTCTTCGACAGGGCGGAGAGCCCGGTGACGGCAGTGCGTACCTCGGGCGGCGAGTCCTTGAAGGTGTCGGAGATCGTCTCGAAACTCTTGGCGAGCTGAGCGGTGTCGATGGCACCGATCGTGTGGCCGAGCCCTTCGAAGGCCTGCGTGACGTCGTACGGTGACGTCGTGCGGGCCAGCGGGATGCGGCGGTCCGGGTCCTGTCGGGCGGTGCCGAGGGGGTCGATCGCCAGGTACTTCTCGCCGAGCAGGGTCTTGATGGCGATGGCCGCGGTGGAGGCGTTCCCGATCCAGGCGTCCTTCACCGTGAAAGTGACCTTCACCTTGGCGCCGTCGAGGGAGACCGCGCTGACCTCGCCGACCTTGACCCCGGCGATCCGCACCTCGTCGCCGTCGCGCAGCCCCGCGGACTCGGAGAAGTCGGCGCTGTAGGCGGTGCCGCCGCCGATGAACGGCAGCGAGTCGGCGTTGTACGCGGCGACGCCGATGAGAGTGAGGACCAGCAGCCCCACCAGGCTGACCGCGACGGGGTTGCGCTCCTTCATGGGCTTGAGACGGGGACACCCAGGGCGCCTGGGCTCGCGGCGAGGTTGCCCGGGGCGCGGGCGGGGCAGCCGGACGGTCCGGATCCAACGCGGTACGGGGAGCCTGGGGAGCCTCATCCCTGGCACCTCGATTCGCTGACCGGAATTCCGGTGGGCGGCGGGCTGCCGTCCTCGGTCTTCACGCCGGACACCTTCGCCTCGCAGAGGTAGAGGTTGAGCCAGGATCCGTACGACGCGATGCGGGTGACGGCACGCATCTTGTCGGGGGTCTTGCGCAGGAAGTTCTCGATTTGGGGAGCGCTCTCAGCGAGGTTCGAGGAGAGTCGGCCGAGCTGTTTGATGTCTTCCTTGAGGGGCGCTCGGCCGTCCTGGAACAGGCCGGCGGTGACGGTGGTGAGGTCGCCCATCGCGGCGACGGCCTCACCGAGCGGCTTGCGGTCCCCGGCGAACCCGGACACCAGGCGCTGGAGCGTCACCACCAGGTCGTTGAAGCCCGCTTCGCGGTCGTTGACGGTGGTCAGGACGGTGTTGAGGTTGGTGATGACCTCACCGATCACCTTGTCCTTGGCGGCGACCGTCGTCGTGAGGGAGCCGATGTGCTGCAGAAGGCTCTCCACGGTGCCGCTTTCCCCCTGGAGGACCTGCACGATGGAGCCGGCCAGCTGGTTGACGTCGTTGGGTGAGAGGCCTTCGAACAGGGGCTGGAAGCCGTTGAACAGCTGGGTGAGGTCGAGCGCCGGGGTCGTGCGCTCCAGCGGGATGGTGGCGCCGGGGGCCAGCGCCGCCCCGACCGCGCCGGTGCCCCGGCCCAGTTCGATGTAGCGCTGGCCGACCATGTTGAGGTACTTGATCGAGGCGGTGGCCGTGCCGGGCAGGGTCCGGTCGCGCCGTACGGAGAACGTGACCTGGGCGAGCCGTCGGTCGACGACCTCCACCCGGTCGACCTGGCCGACCTTCACCCCGGCGATACGGACGCTGTCGCCCTCGGTCAGCCCGGTCGTGTCGGTGAAGCGCGCCCGGAAGGTCTCGGTGTCGCCGACGCCGGTGTTGGCGATGGACAGGGCGAGCACGGTGGTGGCCAGCGCCGTCACCAGGACGAAGATCAGCGACTTGGCCAAGGGGCCCGCGAGGCTGCGACGCTTCACTTGATGGTCACCTCCGTCCCGCGCAGGGCGGGCCCGACCAGCAGGCTGCTCCAGTCGGGCAGGGACTGCGGGGCCTGCTTCAGGGCCGGCGCGAGCAGCTCGTTCACGAGTTGGTTCTCCTGCGGCGAGTTCGGCAGCCCGAGCCCGGCGCCGGAGGCCGTGGCCGTGGTGGTGAGAGCGCTCTCGGCGGGCAGCGGGGCGCCTAGGTAGGGCACCGGATAGCAGTGGGGTCCGCCGCCGGCGGTGTACGACGGCGTGTCGCGGCCGGGTACGTACTTGCCGAGGGAGGGCACCACCTTGACGGTGACGTGGAGTCCGGGCCGGTCGGTGCCCTTGCCGAGCGCCTTGTCCATCGCGGGGACGAAGCCGGTCAGGGTGCGCAGGGTGCACGGGAAGGACGGCGAGTACCGGGCGAGGAGTTCCAGGGTCGGGCGGCTCACGTCGCTCAACCGGATGATGTTGTCCTTGTTCTGTTGGAGGAAGGCCGTGAGGTCCTGGGCGGTTCTGGTCGTCTGGCCGTAGACACCGAGGAGTTGGGTCTGCTGGTCGACCAGGGTGCCGGTGGTGGTCGTCGCGTCTGTAAGCGCTCTCAGGATGTCGGGCGCGGCGTCGCTGTAGGTCTGGGTGACCTTCACGAGCTGTACGAGGTCGGCGTTGAGGGTGGGCAGGTTCGGGTTGAACTTCTTCAGGTGCGCGTCAAGGGTCACCACGGTGTCGCCGAGCTGGGTGCCGCGTCCTCGTAGCGCCGTCGCGACGGCGGAGAGCGTGGCCGACAGCTTGTCCGGCTTGACGGCGGTGAGCATCGGCAGGACGTGGTCGAGGACCTCTTCCAGCTCGATGGCGTTGCGGGAGCGGTCCTGGGGGATGGTGGCGTCGGCCGAGAGCGCTCTCGGCGACGGGTTGGGCGGCGGCACGAGCGCCACGAACCGTTCGCCGAAGAGGGTGGTCGGCAGCATCTGCGCCCGTACGTCGGACGGGATGTGGCGTAGCCGGCCCGGCTGGAGGGCGAGGGTGAGCCGGGCCCCCTGGCCGTCGGCGCTGATGCCGCGGACCTCGCCGACGACGACGCCGCGCAGCTTCACCTCCGCGCCGCGGTGCATCTCGTTGCCGACGCTGCTGGTCAGCACGGTCACCCTGTCGGAGCGCGTGAAGTCCTTGTCGTACACGGCGATCGAAAGCCATACCAGAAGCGCCGGCACCAGGAGGAAGACGACTCCGGCGAGTCTGCGGCGTACGGCCGGCGTGTTCATCCGGCCACCTTCACGGTGGTGGTGGCGCCCCAGATGGCGAGGGAGAGGAAGAAGTCGGTGACGGAGATCAGCACGATCGCGTTGCGGACCGAACGGCCCACGGCGACACCCACTCCGGCAGGGCCGCCGGTGGCGCGGAAGCCGTAGTAGCAGTGGGCGAGGATCACCATCACGCTGAAGATGAGCACCTTGAGCACGGAGAGCAGGACGTCGGTCGGGGAGAGGAACAGGTTGAAATAGTGGTCGAAGGTTCCGCGTGACTGGCCCTTGAAGACGACCGTGGTCAGCCGGGAGGCGAAGTAGGAGCTGAGCAGTCCGATCGCGTACAGCGGGATGATCGCGACGACACCGGCGATGATCCTGGTGGTGACGAGGTAGGGCAGGCTGCGGATGCCCATCCCTTCGAGGGCGTCGATCTCCTCGTTGATGCGCATCGCGCCGAGCTGGGCGGTGAAGCCCGCTCCGACGGTGGCGGAGAGCGCGAGGCCCGCGACGAGCGGGGCGATCTCGCGGGTGTTGAAGTAGGCGGAGACGAAGCCGGTGAAGGCGGCCGTGCCGATCTGGTTGAGGGCGGCGTACCCCTGGAGGCCGACGACAGTGCCGGTGAACAGGGTCATCGCGATCATCACGCCGATGGTTCCGCCGATGACACCGAGTCCGCCGCTGCCGAAGGCGACCTCGGCGAGCAGCCGCTGCACCTCACTGAGATAGCGGCGCAGGGTGCGCGGGATCCAGAGCAACGCCCGCACGTAGAAGACGAGTTGATCGCCGGAGCGGTCGAGGAAGCCGAGGAGGGCCACGGTCAGCCGCCCTTCGGGGGGACGATCTGGAGGTAGATCCCGGTGAGGACCATGTTCACGAAGAAGAGGAGCAGGAAGGTGATGACGACGGCCTGGTTGACGGCGTCGCCGACGCCCTTGGGTCCCCCGCGCGGGTTGAGCCCCCGGTAGGCGGCGACGATCCCGGCGATGAAGCCGAAGATCAACGCCTTGATCTCACTGACGTACAGATCGGGGAGCTGGGCCAGGGAGGAGAAGCTGGAGAGGTAGGCGCCCGGGGTGCCGCCCTGCATGACGACGTTGAAGAAGTAGCCGCCGAGGGTGCCGACGACGGAGACCATCCCGTTGAGCAGCAGGGCCACGAACATGGTGGCCAACACGCGGGGCACGACGAGGCGTTGGACGGGTGAGACACCCATGACCTCCATGGCGTCGAGCTCCTCGCGGATCGTGCGGGAGCCGAGGTCCGCGCAGATCGCGGAGCCTCCGGCTCCGGCGATGAGCAACGCCACGATGAGCGGGCTGGCCTGCTGGATGACGGCGAGGACGCTGGCGCCGCCGGTGAAGGACTGGGCGCCGAGCTGCTGGGTGAGCGAGCCGACCTGGAGCGCGATGACGGCGCCGAACGGGATGGAGACGAGGGCGGCGGGCAGGATGGTGACGCTGGCGATGAACCAGAACTGCTCGATGAATTCGCGCAGTTGGAAGGGGCGCTTGAAGACGGCCCGGATGACGGCGGCGGCGAGCGCGAAGAGCCGTCCGGTCTGGCGGAACGCGCCGAGTCCGGGCAGCGGTGCGCGGTGCGGCCGTCGTGGTGGCGCAGGCTCCGGCGCGGGTGGTGGGGTTTTCTCGGCCTCCATGGTCACGGCGTGGCCTCCCGGGCCGGCGCCATGCCGTTCTCGACGGCGCGGCGGGCTGCGGGCGGAAGCTCGTCGAGCATGCCCATCACCCGCAGCTTGCGGCGCAGCACCGCCTGGCGGGCGGGCAGCCCGGGCGAGGGCTCCAGCTGCGGCACGATACGCCGCGCTGGTGAAATCCCGTTTCCCACAGGGGAGTTGAGCTGTTCCTTGGCGAGGGTCGCCGCGTCCTTCTCCTCCGACATGCCGATGGGGCCTTCGCGGCGTCCGCTGAGGAACTGGGCAACGACCGGCTCCTCGCTCGTCAGGAGCACCTCGCGCGGCCCGAAGGTGACGAGGTTGCGGCGGAAGAGCATGCCCATGTTGTCGGGGACGGTCGCCGCGATGTCGAGATTGTGGGTGACGATCAGCATCGTCGCATCGATCTGGGCGTTCAGGTCGATCAGGAGCTGCGAGATGAAGGCGGTGCGTACGGGGTCGAGTCCGGAGTCCGGTTCGTCGCAGAGGATGATCTGCGGGTCGAGCACCAGAGCGCGGGCGAGGCCCGCGCGCTTGCGCATGCCGCCGGAGATCTCGCCGGGCAGCTTCTCCTCGGCGCCGAGGAGCCCGACCATGTCGACCCGCTCCATGACGATGCGGCGGATCTCGGACTCCTTCTTGCGGGTGTGTTCGCGCAGCGGGAAGGCGATGTTGTCGAAGAGCGACATCGATCCGAAGAGCGCACCGTCCTGGAACATCAGGCCGAAGAGTTTGCGGGTCTCGTAGATCTCCCGTTCGGGGCTGCTCACCATGTCGACGCCATTGATGAGAACGCGGCCGCGCTCGGGTTTGAGGAGCCCGATGAGTGATTTGAGGAAGACCGTCTTTCCGGTGCCGGAGGGCCCCAGCATGACGCTGACTTCCCCGGCGGGCAGGGTGAGGGTGACGTCCTGCCAGATGTTCTGCTTACCGAAGGACTTGGTCAGATCCTCGACCACGACTTCAATTCCCATCCCACCTCCAGCAGGCGCATACGACGTGACGCGAGGGCACCGAGGGGCGCACGGTAAGTTGCACGGCGGCGCCGAAACAAGATCCCGGACGGCCACATCGGTGAATTCCCTTTTCCTTGTCACTCGTTGACAAGTTCCGAAGCCGGCCCGGTGGACGACTGCGCAGAATTGGAGCAGTAAGGCGATGGTGCGTGAATAACGGGGGTGACGCGGCCGGGGGGGATCCAAGCCGCGGCGCCCCCGCCCTGCAGGAGAACCAGAGTCCGGCGGAAGGGAGCGGGCCGGGCCCTTCGAACGCGCCGCTCCCAGCTGTCGGGGGCACGGCCGGGAGAGCGGACGCGAACGCTCCGGACCGCGTCTGAGCTGCCCGGGCCGACCGCACACCGGACGCTACGGCCCGGTAACCTCGGTCGGCAATACCGGTTCCAGAACTTTCCGCGAGCCCGTGTCCGGCCATCTCCAACTTGTCACCGAAGCAGTACGCCGTTTCCGGAACTTGTCATGTGATGAGGAGTTTCAGCAGTAACCGGCCGGCTGGGCGGCGCCCACGGGAAGAAGTCCGGGAACCTGGCACGAACGACGTGGTGACGGCTTGGACATTGCGCACCAACCGACAAGAAAAACCAGCCGGTTGCTCATCGCGGGCACAAGCCAGGGTCTTGCCCGACACAATCTTGCACGGCAGGATTGTGCGTCGATGTTTCTCGCAAGTAACGTCCGCGTCGTCACGGATCGTACGTGGCCGAATCCGTCCCCGTAGCTGGTGAAACCGGAGGCATTACTGTGCGAAACACCCTCGGAAAGCTCGCGCTGGTATGCGGCGCAGCGACAGCCGCGTTCGCCCTGGCGACCGCCCCCGCGATGGCGTCGCCCACGAACTGGGTCGTCGGCCCCAACTCGCCGGAGAACTTCACCGCCAAGTCCACCAACGTGGTCCTTTCCATCAACGGCATCGACATGACGTGCACGTACTCCGACGCCGCCGGCTCCCTCCACAGCGCGACCGGCAACCCGGCCGCGGTCGGCACCATCAACCCGGTGCACTTCGGCAAGACCAGCGAACCGTGCACCAGCTTCCTCGGCACGGTGAACACGGTCGCGAACACCCCGTGGACGCTGAACGTGACCAACTACACCGCGGGCACCGGCGTCTCACAGGGCTACATCTCCGGCGTCAACGCCCGTGTCAGCGTGGCGACTTGCGCCTTCACGGTGACCGGCACCGCGCACGGTACGTACACCAACTCGACCGGCGACCTGAAGATCGCCACCACCGCGACCGAACTGACGGTCTCGGCGCCGACGGCGGGCTGCGCCGGCGTGGTCTCCACGGGCGACCACCCGTCGTTCAACGGTGACTTCTACGCGGTGGTCACCGGCACCACCACGCACCCCACCATCGTCGGCTCGTAGCAGCGGCATGGCACTTCGTCACGTCCCCGGATCGTCCGGCCCGACGTACGGCGGGCCGGACGATCCCCCCACGGCGGCGCACCTGCCGCCGGCCCTCTCCAGGAGCTGAGCAGTGGAGCTGAACGCGACGTGAGCACAGACCCGGGCCCGGCCGGCCGGTGGCGGAGCATCCGCAGCCGGGGTGCGGTGGCGGCGGCCGCCGTCGTCCTGGCCGCGATCCTGCCCGGCGCCGACGTGGCCCGCGGCGACCAGCGCACCAGCGCCGAACTCTCCTACACCTGCGCGTTCCCGGGCGGGCCCCATCCGGTGAAGGTGCAGGTGGCAGCCAGGTTCCCGGCCCGGGCGGCGACGGGCACCGCGATCCGTCCAGCCGAGGTGACGACGTCGGTGACACTGCCCGACGCCGCCGTCGCCGAGCTCACCGCACTGCGTGCCGCCACGACCGGCGCCACCACTCGGCTCACCACCGAGGTGGCCCAGAACGGCGCCACCGCCCAGGCCCTCTGGCTGGGCACCGCACCCTCCGTGCCGCTCACCCCGCCCGGCAGCGCCGTGTTCCGGGCGACCGGCGAGGTACCCACCGTCACCGCCACAAGCCCCGGCGACCTCACCGTCACGGCGGCCGGCCTCACCCTCGCCTTCCGCCCGGTCACCACCGAGGGCGCCGCCACCGACCCGGCCACGCTCTCCGTGCCCTGCACACCCATCCCGGACGCGAAGGGCCTGCTCGCCACCGTGCCCGTCGGCGCGGCTTCCTCCTCCCCGGCGCCGCCCCCGTCCCCGACCCCGGGCACGTCCGCGACCGGCCCCGCGGCCGGCGCAGCGCGCCGCACCCCTGAGAGCGCTCCCAGGATCGCCGTGCCCAAGGCACAGGCCGGCCCGGCCACCACCGCTCCGCCGTGCCGGGGCGACACCACCAACCCGCTGGCCCTCGCCGCCTACACCACCGGCTACTCCAACGTCACCAAGTTGGGCGGTGCCTCACTCGTCCCCGTCTTCTGCACCAAGGTCGTCCAGGGGCCCAACCAGCTCAAGCGCATCGAGGTCAGACCGGGCGTCTTCGAACTGCACCTGCTCCAGAACTCGGTGGGCCGGCTCGACTACCAGGGCCGCGCCCAGACCCCGCCCGGGCCGGCCACGTTCCTCACCTTCGGCTTCATGCCGACCACGGCCACGATGACCCTGGAGGCGAACGGACCCCTGTCCATCGAGTCCGACCTCAACAACACCGCGGGCCACGGCGAGACGTACATCAGGGCCTCCCTCGTGCTGCGGATCTCCGACGTGAAGGTCAACGGGACCCCGCTCGATGTCGGCGCCAACTGCCGCACCAGCGGACCCATTTACTCCTCCGAACCCGACCCGGCGCGGAACACCAAGGACCACATGGTGCTGCTCGGGGTGCTCAAGAAGGGCACGGACACCGTCTGGCGCGGCTACTCGCTCTCCCGCGGCGGACCACTCGACGGCTCGGTGACGATTCCCCCGTTCACCGGCTGCGGGGTCGGCGAGGACCTCAACCCGCTGTTCACCGCCGCGGTGTCCGGCGCCGCCAACACGGTCAAGCAGAACCAGGGCGCGCCGTGCGCCTCCGGCATCGAGGACGACCCGGCACAGCTCTGCACCGCCGACAAGCAGCCGACGACCATCCCGACGCCACTGCGCTGAGCACCGCCGTGCCGAGCCCGGCCCGGCCCCGCCCGGCCCCGATCGCGCCGAGGGCCACCCCGCCGCGTACAGATTCGGCCAACTAACGCACCGCAGCACGTAGTTACCGCACCTGCCCAGCTCCGTACACCTACGTACAGGACGTCACGCGTCGAAACGTCGACACATCCCATACATCCGAGATGTTCAAGACATCCGAGACGTCCGAGACGTCCAAGAGGGGACTGCCCGATGAGACCCGTATCCACCCGACTGCGAGCCGGACTGCTGGCCTCCTGCACGGCCCTCGCAGCCCTCGCCGCGGCCGGCCCGGCCTCCGCCGATGCCGCCTCGGCCGCCAACGCGGCGCCCGCCTCCGCGGCCGCCACCACCTCAGCATCCGCTGCCTCCGCCTCCGCCACGCAACTCGCCGGTGACTGGGCCCCGTTCAGCCGCTGTCCGGTGGACGACCCGGCCATGCTGGCGGCCGATGGACGCACCGACATCGTGCAGTGCATCGCCTCCCATTCGGCGAGCGGCTCCATCAAGCTCGGCAGCACCCAGGTCGTCACCGGCGCGAGCGATCTCCAAGTCGGCGTGGTGCAGCACACCGGTGGCACGAACAGCCTGGTCGCACCGGCCGGCGGGGCGCTGATCGCCGACTCCGCCGACATCCCGGGCGGCCTGCTCGGCCTGATGTGCCCGAGCGACATCCCTGTCATCAGCGGGATCTGCCGACAGATCACCAACGGCACCCTCAACCGGGTCACCGCGACGGTCGAATCGGCCGGTGCGCCCACGGACTTCAACCTCACCGCGGGCGCCACCTCGGGGCAGCCGATCATCGCGATCCCGATCCGCATCCACCTGCAGAACCCGTTCCTCGGTGGCTCCTGCTACATCGGTTCCACCGCCCACCCGATCATCCTTCGCCCGCAGAACGCCACGGCCCCCACGCTCGGCATCCAGCGCTTCGACGGCAACGGAACGCCCAACACCGCCGGGGACATGAACCGGCTCAGCCTCGTCAACGCCAACCAGACCGACACCACGTTCGCGGTGCCGGGGGCAAGCGGTTGCGGCCTTGCGGGGCTCCTCGACTGGGCGGTGAACCTGAAGACCGGGCTGCCCGCGGGGGCGGGTGAGAACAGCGTCGTCCTCGCCAGCGCGTCGACCTACCTCGCCGGTCTGCACGCCCCCGGCACGGTCGTACCGGACAACGGCAAACTCCTCTCCCAGTACTGGCATTCGGCGGCTCAATAGCCTCCGACGCCCCGTCGGACCGCGCCCGCCCACACCGGGGCGGGCCGTGGCGGATTCGGCCGACAACCGATGCATCCTGAATCGAACACCGCCCCAAGTGTTGTCCATGACACGCGAGTTGTTCTAGGTTCAGCAGTCCGCGAAGGTACGCACCTGTCGGTCGGTGGGAGCGCTTTCTCCATCGGCCCTCCTCCACCGGAGTGCCGTAGTGCAAGGGGAGTGAGTTGCCCACAGCCGCGCAGTCATCGGACACCCAGGAGCCCTTGGGACCGCTCCCACAGGAGTTCGCCGCCATCATGCGGCCCGAGTTACCGGGGCTGCTCAAGGAGATCGGCGCGGAGGTCACCCGCGCCTACCCCGAGTACGCCCGGCTGTTGGAGGGGCCCTACGGCGAGGCCATCCGGGTCGGTGTGGAGCAGAACCTCACCGTCTTCGTCGACCAGGTCGCGTCACCCAGCGCTCCCTCCGCGCTCCGCGACGAGATGTGCCGCCGCTTCGGCAGGTTCGAGGCGTACGAGGGCCGGAGCCTGGAAACCCTCCAGGGCGCCTACCGGCTCGGCGCCCGGGTGGCGCTGCGCCGCGCCAAGAAGATCGGCCGGCGCTACAACCTCTCCCCCGCGCTGATGCTCAGCTTCGCGGACGCGCTCTTCACCTACGTCGAGGAGTTGGAAGCGCTCTCACGCGAGGGCTTCCTTGAGGTCACCTCGTTCTCCGGAGAGCGCTCCGACGCGCTGCGCAGACGGCTGCTGCATCTGATCCTGGCCGGCTCTCCGGTGCCGCGCGCCGCGATCGCGGACCTCGCCGACCGGGCCCGCTGGCCGCTGCCCGAGCGGGTCACGCTGATCGCGCTCCGCTCGGGGGCGGGCCTGAACCGCGCGGCGCTGGACAACGATGTCCTCGTCGACCCCGGCGAACCGCTGCCCCACCTCCTGGTCCCGGGCCCGGTCGACGAGGCGCGAAGACGGATGCTCGACGCTGCGCTCCTCGGCTCGTGGGCGGCGGTCGGCCTCGAAGTGCCCATCGGCGATGCGTCCGATTCCCTGCGCTGGGCACGCCAGGTCCTCGAACTCGCCGCCTCGGGCGTCATCGACGGCGATTCGGGCCGGCTGTACTGCGAGGACCACCTCGTCACCCTCTGGCTGCGCTCCGACCCGGCGCTGCTCGAACACCTCGGGCGGCGCGAACTCGCGCCACTGGACGCGCTCACCCCCGGCCGGCGCGACCGGCTCATCGAAACCCTGCGGACCTGGCTCGCAACCCGGGGCACCGCCGCCCACATGGGCGAAATCCTCGCCGTGCACCCGCAGACGGTGCGCTACCGGATGCGCACCCTGGAGTCCATCTTCGGCGACCGGCTCACCGATCCCGAACACCGGTTCGCCACCGAACTAGTACTACGCGCCAGGGATCTCGGCCACCGCGACCGGCCGTGAACTTGCCCCGGTCGGCGCCATAATCATCCGAATCACTTCGAAAACAACGGATAAATATCGTCAAGTACCAAGGCCGGAGCGAACCCGCCGCTCGATATGCCCGTCTGGATGGGCGGATGTCCGAAGGATGTCCGTACCACCCGCACTACGCCAGAGGCATACCGTATGTCTTCGCATCCGCCGGCCGTCTTCCGCGGCGCAGCCGCCCCGCTCCCCCGCACCCTGCTCGACGTACTGGACGCGACGGCGGCCGCCCATCCGGGCGCACCCGCACTCGACGCGGGCGGCGAGCGGCTCACCTACCAAGACCTGTGCGACCGGATCACCGAGCGCGCCGTGCGCCTCACCCGCCACGGCATCGGCCCCGGCGACCGGGTCGGCGTCCGTATCCCGTCCGGCACCTGCGACCTGTACCTCGCGATCCTGGCGGTCCTGCTGTGCGGCGCGGCGTACGTACCGGTCGACGCGGACGACCCCGAGGAGCGCGCGGCGACCGTCTTCCGCGAGGCGGGGGTGTGCGCGGTCATCGAGGCCGGCGAGCGGATACTGCCGGGGTTCACCGCACCCCTGGGGGCACGCTGGCGGGCCGCGCGGCCCGAGGACGACGCCTGGATCATCTTCACGTCGGGCTCGACGGGGCTGCCCAAGGGCGTGGCGGTCAGCCACCGTTCGGCCGCAGCGTTCGTGGACGCGGAAGCCCAACTCTTCCTCGCGGAGCGGCCGTTGGGCCCGGGCGACCGGGTCCTGGCCGGACTTTCGGTGGCGTTCGACGCCTCGTGCGAGGAGATGTGGCTGGCCTGGCGGCACGGCGGCTGCCTGGTGCCCGCACCCCGTTCGCTGGTGCGGGCGGGGCACGAACTGGGCCCGTGGCTCGTGGAGCGCGGCATCACGGTGGTCTCCACGGTGCCGACGCTCGCGGCACTCTGGCCGGACGAGGCGCTGGAGGAGGTGCGGCTCCTGATCGTCGGGGGCGAGGCATGCCCGGGCGCTCTCGCCGACCGGTTCGCGGTCAAGGGCCGCGAGATGTGGAACACCTACGGACCCACCGAGACGACGGTGGTGGCAACGGCCGCCCGGATGCTGCCGGGTGAACCGGTACGCATCGGACTGCCCCTCGCGGGCTGGGAGTTGGCGGTGCTCGACGCGGCCGGCGAGCCCGTTCCGTACGGAGCCGAGGGCGAGCTGGTCATCGCGGGCGCCGGCACCGCCCGCTACCTCGACACCGCCAAGGACGCCGAACGGTTCACACCGCTCCCCCTCCTCGAAACCCTGCGTGCCTACCGCACCGGGGACCTGGTACGGGCCGACGCGGACGGGCTCGTCCATCTCGGGCGGGCCGACGACCAGGTCAAGGTGGGCGGCCGGCGCATCGAACTCGGCGAGATCGACGCCATGCTGAGAGCGCTTCCAGGAGTGCGCGCGGCAGCCGGCGCGGTGCGCGGCACCCCGGGCGGCGGCCAGATCCTGGTCGGCTATGTCGTCCCCGAGCAGGACGGCTTCCGCGCCGACCAGGCACGCGGCTTCCTCACCGACCGGCTCCCCGCCGCTCTGGTGCCGATGCTCGTCGAGGTGCCGGGCCTGCCGACGCGCACCTCGGGCAAGGTCGACCGGGACGCCCTGCCCTGGCCCCTGCCCTCGCAACGCGGTCCGGCGGTGGGCGGGCAGGACGGTTCGACCGTGGCGCGCCTCGCCGGGGCGTGGGAGCGGATGCTGGGGGTGCGCCCCCAGCCGGACAGCGACTTCTTCGCGCTCGGCGGTTCCAGCCTGAGCGCCGCACGGCTCGCCTCCGAACTGCGCGAACACTACCCGGGTGTGTCCGTCGCCGACCTCTACCGCCGCCCCCTGCTGCGCGACATGGCCGAGCACCTCGCATCACTCGAAGGCCCGGCGGCCGAGGCGCGTACCGTCCAGCCGGTGCCGCGCCGCGCCGCCGCGATCCAACTCCTGGTCACCACCGTCCTGTTCGGGGTCGCGGGCCTGCGCGGCCTGGTCGCTCTCGCGACGCTCGACAACATCGTGGGGTGGCTCGCTCCGCAGGCCTGGGCGCCGCACACCTCGTGGTGGTTCGTGCTCATCGCCACCATGGTCCTGATGAGCGCGCCCGCCCGCTTCGCGATCGGCGCGGGGGCGGCGCGGCTGCTGACCCGGGGAGTCACAGCGGGCGCCCATCCGCGCGGCGGCAGCGTCCATCTGCGTCTGTGGACGGCCGAGCGCGTCGTCGCGGCGTTCGGCGTTCCCTCCCTGCTCGGCACGCCCTGGGCGCGCCTGTACGCGCGTTCACTGGGCTGCCGTCTCGGCCCGGATGTCGCCCTGCACGCCATGCCGCCGGTGACCGGCCTCGCCACGATCGGCCGCGGGGCGAGTGTGGAGCCGGAGGCCGACATCAGCGGCTGGTGGCTGGACGGTGCGACCCTGCACATCGGCCCGGTACGCATCGGCGACGGCGCCCGGGTGGGCCACCGCAGCACGCTGTTGCCCGGCGCCGTCCTCGGCGCCGACGCCGAACTGGAACCCGGGGCCTGCCTCAGCGGCCACATCCCGCCGGGCCGGCGCTGGCTCGGCTCTCCCGCCCGGCAGGGCGAGGCGCCCGAGCGCGACGCCGGCACCGGCTGGCCCGCGCCGCGCCCGGGGCGCTCGCGCCGCTGGGCCGCCGCGTACGCGCTCTCCCTGGTCGGCCTTCCGCTCCTGAGCGTGCTCTCCACCGCGCCCGCACTGATCGGCGTCTACTTCCTGGTGCGGTCCTGCGACACGCTCTCCGAGGTCGCCGTACGCCTGCTCCTGTCGGCGCCGCCCATCGCGATCGCCACCACCCTGTCCTCCATGCTGGTCCTCGCCGCCCTGGTGCGGATCCTGGGCCGGGGCATCACGCCCGGCTTCCACCCGGTGTGCGGTGGCGTCGCCTGGCGCGCGTGGCTGGTGACCCGGCTCGTGGGCAGCGCCCGCGGCAGCCTCTTCCCGCTGTACGCGAGCCTCGCCACCCCGGTGTGGCTGCGGCTGCTCGGGGCCCGGGTGGGGCGGCGCGCCGAGATCTCGACGGTACTGCCCCTGCCGTCACTCCTGACGGTCGAGGACGGCGCGTTCCTCGCCGACGACACCCTGGTCGCGCCGTACGAAATCCGGGGCGGCTGGCTCAAGTT
Organism: Streptomyces sp. NPDC048361; assembly: GCF_040651795.1. Taxonomy (NCBI): domain Bacteria; kingdom Bacillati; phylum Actinomycetota; class Actinomycetes; order Kitasatosporales; family Streptomycetaceae; genus Streptomyces; species Streptomyces sp. NPDC048361. Next base: position 24,462 of record NZ_JBEZKW010000017.1, on the reverse strand, counting down.
GGGGACGGCGAGCGTCGGGCGGCGGGCCTTCGTCGGCAACTCGGGCATCGTCGGACCGGACCGCCGGGTCCCCGACGGAGCGCTGATCGGCGTGTTGTGCGATGCGCCCGCGCAGAGCGAGCCCGGCAGCTCGTGGCTCGGACGGCCGGCCCTTCCGCTGCCGAGGGTGGCGGCGACGGGTGATCCCGGCCGCACCTTCGACCCGCCGCGCCGCCTCGTGCTCGCCCGCGCCGCTGTCGAACTGTGCAGGGTGACGCCGCTGATGTGCTCGGTGCTGCTCGCCGAGGCCGTACTCATCGGCGAACAGAGCGCTCTCAACCGGGGCGGGCTTGTCCTCGCCGCCCTCGCGGGTGTGGTGCTGCTGCTGGCCGCCGCCGCCGTGGCGGGGCTGACCGCGACCGCCGCGAAGTGGATCCTGGTCGGCCGCTTCGAGCCGGGCGAACACCCCCTGTGGTCGTCCTTCGTGTGGCGCAACGAGCTGTACGACACCTTCGTGGAGTCCCTCGCGGTGCCGTGGATGGCGGGCTCGTTCACCGGGACACCCGTCCTCAACTGGTGGCTGCGCAGCCTGGGAGCGCGTATCGGGCGCGGGGTGTGGCTGGAGACGTACTGGCTGCCGGAGACCGATCTCATCACCCTCGGGGACGGGGTGAGCGTGAACCGCGGATGTGTGCTCCAGACCCATCTCTTCCACGACCGGATCATGCGCCTCGACACCGTGCGGCTCGCCGAAGGCGCTTCGCTCGGGCCGCACAGCATCGCGCTGCCCGGCACCCACATCGGCGCCCGGGCCTCCGTCGGCGCCGCCTCTCTGGTGATGCGCGGCGAGAGCGTGCCGCCCGACACGCGCTGGGCGGGCAACCCCATCGCCGGCGAACGGTCCGCACCACCCGCTGCCCAACCGGCCGTTCCCGCACCTATGGTGACGTCCCATCAGGCAGCGACGTCGAGAAAAGGGAGCGCCGCGTGACCCGGTACAGCCGGCGGTCGCTGGTCCGGGTCGCCGCCGTATCCACGCTCGGCGCACTCGCCGTGGCGGACGAGGAGGCCACCGTCCGCCGCGACCGCTACTTCCCGCAACACGGCTCGTACGGGCACGACACACTCTCCTACGACCTGCGGATCGCCTACGACTCCGCCAGCGGCCGCCTCGCCGGCACGGCCCTCATCCAGGCCGTCGCGCTGCAACCGCTCGAACGGGTCGAGCTCGACCTGTTCCGGCTCAGCGCCCACGCGGCACACGTCGACGGCAAGGCGGCCCGCATCCGCCACCGTCAGGGCAAGCTCTACCTGACGCCCCGTCAACCCGTGGGAGTGGGCGCACTGTTCACCACGACGGTACGGTACGGAGGGCGGCCGGGACCCATCCGTTCGCCGTTCGGGGCCATCGGCTGGGACCGTACCGGAGACAGTCATGACGGCACCCTGGTCGCCTCGCAGCCGCTCGGGGCGCCGTCCTGGTTCCCCTGCAACGACCGGCCCGACGACAAGGCCGCGTACACCTTCCGGGTCACGGTTCCGCGCGACCGGCAGGCGCTCGCCAACGGGACCCTCACCGAATGCCGCAGCGAGGGCGCCACCGACGTGTGGACCTACTACCACCCCGGGCCCATGGCCACGTATCTGGCCGCGCTCTACACCGGCCGCTTCCAGCACGACAGCGTGCTGGCGCCCGGGCCGCCCGGCGGCAAACCGATCCCGGTCCACAACGCCTACCCGTCCCGGCTCGCCGAACCGGCCCGGCACGACCTGGGCCGCCAGCCCGACATGCTGCGGCACTTCTCGCAGCTGTTCGGGCCCTACCCGTTCGAGGCGTACGGAGCGGTGGTGGTCGACGCGGACCTCGAGGCGCCCGTCGAGAACCAGACCCGTTCGGTGTTCGGCCGCAACCACATCGACGGCAGGCGGGGCTGGGAAACGCTCGTAGCCCACGAGTTGGCGCACCAGTGGTTCGGGAACAGTGTGGGCATCCGGGAGTGGCGGCACATCTGGCTCAACGAAGGGTTCGCGACATACGCCGAGTGGCTGTGGTCGGAGCACATCGGCGCGGACGGCGCGGACGACATCGCCCGCCGTGAATGGCTCGATCTGGCACGACGCGGCCAGAACCTGCGACTCGCCGAACCGGGGGCGCGCCGCATCTTCGACGACCGCCTCTACAACCGGGGCGCCTGCACCCTGCACGCGCTGCGTCTGACCCTGGGCGACGACGCGTTCTTCGCGGTGCTGCGCGGATGGCACGAGGCGCGGCGCGGACGGTCCGGTGACACGGCCGCCTTCATCGCGCACGCCGAGTCCCTGGCGGGCGACGGGGTACGCCCGCTGCTCCAGGCCTGGCTCTACGAGAAGAAGCTCCCTGAACTGCCGATGCCGGTGGCGCGTTGACGGTCTTGGCGGTGTGGGGGGTGGGGTTTCGCGGGTGGGTTGCGCGGGTGGGTTGCGCGGGTGGGTTGCGCGGGCGGGTTGAGCGGGGCTGGGGTGGGTTTCGCGGGTGGGTTGAGCGGGGCTGGGCCGGTTGGGCCGCGGCGGCCCGGCGCGCGATGCTCGACGGCGCCACTCGTGGCATCGTCTGGGAGCGCTCTCACCGCGCTGTCGTCGTATACAAACCTTCCCCGCCGCGCGGAGTCCGGACGGATTCATACCGGTTTGTCAGCACCTATGGGTCTTGCTAAGTCCTCTATGCCACCCCTTACAGTGCGCTTGGCTGTTACCGGCCGATTTCATGGTTCTTAGGGGGAGACTCACGTGCGACTACCGCGCACCGCACGTCGGGGGCTGTTCGCGGTGCACGTACTGCGGGGCCAGGCGCAGGTGCACTTCATGCCGAGCGCGGTGACGGGGGCCATCTTCACGATCGCGCTGTTTGCCGCGGGATGGCGCTACGGCCTCTACGGACTGGTCGGCACCGCGCTCGGCACCGGCACCGCGCAGCTGCTCGGCGTGGACCGGAGCCGGGTGTCCGCCGGCCTCGAAGGGTTCAACGCGTGCCTCGTCGCCGTCGGCTTCGCCGTGTTCCTCGGCCCTCAGTACCCCTCCACGATGGTCCTCGCCGCAGGCGGCTGTGCGGTGGTCACCGTGGTCACGGCGGCTGCCACCGGCCTGTTGCGCGCCTGGGGGCTGCCCACCCTGACCCTGCCGTTCTGCCTGATGGCGAGCGCGATGACGATCGCGGCGCCCGGGTTCGAGCGGGTGTGGCACCACGGCCCCGGAACAGCCGAACTGAGCCGCGCGGCCGAAGGCTCGGTCGCTCTGGCCGTCGACGACGTCGGACGCGCTTTCTTCGCGAACATCGCGCAGATCTTCCTCATGCCGCAGTGGTACGTCGGCCTGATCCTCCTCGTCGGCATCTTCGCCGCGAGCCGGACGGCGGGGGCGATGGCGTGCGTCGGCAGCGCCGTCGGCCTGGTGACCGCCTGGGTGCTCGGGGCTCCCACCGCCCGGATCGTGGACGGCACCATGGGCTACAACGCGGTGCTCGTCGCGATGGCGCTGTGCGGGGTGCTGCTCGCGGCGGACCGCTGGAGCCTCGGTTTCGCGGTGGCCGGCGCGGCGGCGGCGACCGTGCTCGGGCCCGCCGTGAACGCGCTCTTCGCACCGGCCGGCGGGCACGCCTTCACCTGGCCGTTCGTCCTCACCACCCTGGTCTTCCTCGCCTCCGTACCGGCGCTGCCCAGGCTCCACCGCACCGGACCACCCGTGCGGCCCCTGACCGAGCCGGCGACCGGCTCCGATGTCGTGCTGGGCGCCTGAGGGTACGGAACTGTGCGGGGTACGCGGTGCGGTGCGGGGTGCGGGGTGCGCGGTGCGGTGCGGTGCGGGGTGCGGTGCGGGGTGCGCGGTGCGGTGCGGGGTGCGCGGTGCGGTGCGGGGTCCCAGGTTGCTCACTGCCCGGTGACCGTATCCGTTTCTGGCTGTGCTGCCAGGCGGTAGCCGAGGGGCGTCGCGGCCTGCGCGACCGCCTGTCCCCTGCGCAGGGTCCGGATCAGGCCGGCGCGCCCGAGCCGCCGCGGCCTGGCGGATGACCGCGGCGTCCGACACACCGAGCAGCGAGGCCAGTTCCCGGTGGTGACACGTTGTGGCCGGAGTTCGGTCGTACGGTCGGGCTGATACGCCATCGGGCCGGGCCGGACGGAGCGGGGTTCCGGGTAAGGGTTACCGCTCGGCGCTTCATCCGCGCGGTCTACAGCGCATGCGCGCCACCTGCCGTGGTGTGACGCTGCCATTGTGACCACCGCCAGCGATGCCGCGCCCCTGTCGGCGCCCCCCGTCCTCGATGTCCGGCAGCGGAACATCGTCTTCGGAACGATCATGCTCGGCATGCTGCTGGCCGCTCTCGACCAGACCATCGTCGGGACCGCTCTCCCCACCATCGTCTCGGACCTCGGGGGCGCCGACCACATGTCGTGGGTGGTCACGTCCTACCTGCTGGCGGAGACCGTCGCCACCGCGCTGGTCGGCAAGTTCGGCGACCTGTTCGGCCGCAAGCTCGTCTTCCAGGTCTCCGCGATCGTGTTCATCACCGGATCGTTCCTGTGCGGACTCGCGACGAACATGTCGCTCCTCATCGGCTGGCGGGGGCTGCAGGGCATCGGCGCCGGCGGCCTGATGGTGACCTCGATGGCGTTGATCGCCGATGTGATCCCGCTGCGCGAACGCGGCAAGTACCAAGGTGCGATCGGTGCCGTGTTCGGTGTGGCGACGGTCATCGGTCCGCTGCTCGGCGGGTTGTTCACGGACCACCTGACCTGGCGCTGGGCGTTCTATGTGAACGTCCCCATCGCCATCGTCGTGGTGATCGCGGCGGCCCGGAACATTCCGTCGGTCCGCTCGACGGCCAAGCCGGTCATCGACTATCTCGGGATCGGCCTCGTCGCCGTCGGGTCCAGCGCCCTGATCCTGGGGACGAGTTGGGGTGGCAACCAGTACGCCTGGGGTTCGCCGGCCATCATCGCCCTGTTCGTGGCCGGAGTGATCGCGCTCTCACTGTTCTGCTGGGCGGAGACCCGGGCTGTCGAGCCGATGCTGCCCATGCGGCTGTTCCGCAATCCGGTCTTCACCGTGTGCTCGATTCTCAGCTTCATCGTGGGGTTCGCGATGCTGGGCGCGATGACCTTCCTGCCCACGTATCTGCAGTACGTCGACGGTGACTCGGCCACGATTTCCGGCGTTCGCACCCTGCCCATGGTCGTCGGACTGCTCACCGCGTCGGTCTTCAGCGGCAATGTGGTGAGCAAGACCGGCCGGTACCGGGTCTTCCCCATCGTCGGCGCCCTGGTCATGGGGGTGGGCCTGTATCTCCTGTCGCTGATGGGGCCCGGCGTCGGCGCCTGGCTGGAATCGCTCTACATGTTCGTGCTCGGCCTCGGCATCGGGCTGTGCATGCAGGTGCTCACCATCGCCGTGCAGAACACCGTCGACTATGCGGACCTGGGCACGGCGACGTCCGGGGTCACCTTCTTCCGTACGCTCGGCAGTTCGTTCGGCACCGCCGTCTTCGGCACCATCTACGCCAATACGTTGCAGACCAATCTCCGGGACGGTGTCACCGCGGCGGCGCGGGCCACCGGTACGGATCCGGCGCAGCTCGCGAAGGCGGCGCAGTCGCCGGAGGGGCTGCACCGGTTGCCTCCGGCGACGGCCGCGCCCATGGTGCAGGCCTACGCGGACAGCCTCCACACGGTGTTCCTGTGGACGGTGCCGGTGGCCGTCGTGGGGTTCCTCGTCGCGCTCTTCCTCAAGCAGGTCGAGTTGCGCGACAGCGCGCGGTCGGCCTCCACCGACATGGGTGAAGGTTTCGCCCGGCCGTCCTCGGGCGACTCCGCCAAGGTGCTGGAGCTCGCCGTGGGCAAGATCGTGCGCGGGGCGGACATGACCACGGCGCGCCGCATCGTGGCTGCGTCCGACACCCGGCTCGACGTGGCCGGCGCCTGGGCGGTCATGCAGGTCGAGCAGTACACGCGCATGGTCGGTCACGCCAGTCTCGGTCTGATCGCCTCCCGCCGCCATGTGCCGCCGGAGGTGTTGGTGCCGGTGTTCCAGCGGATGACCGACGAGGGGTTCCTCAGCCGCGAGGGCAGCTACTTCTCGCACACCCCGGCCGGAGAACGCGAGGTCGCGGCCATCACCGCGTCCTGGTCGGCCTGGCTCAACGAGCAGTTGGAGAAGGACCGGGGGCGGCCGCGCAGCGCGGAACTCCGCGCCGCCGCGGACACGATCGCCAAGCGCCTCATGGCCGAGGACCTCGCCAACGGACTGCCCCCGGCGCGCGAGACGCCAGTCGCGGCGACCCGCGTCTGAGAGCGCTCCCGAGAGCGTTCTCCCGAGCCTTCGCAGGAGCCCTCCCAAGAGCTCGCAAGAGCCCGGCGCTACTCGGCGGACTCACCGGACTCGTCGGCGGCGAAGAGCGCGTCCACATAGACCCAGCCGCCGTCGACGCGCGAGAACCGGCTCTGCTCGTGCATCGAGCCGGTCTCCGCACCGTGGGTGTAGTGCGCCCGGAAGGTGACCGTGCCGGTGGAGTGGAAAGCGCTCCCATCGGTGGCGTCCAGAATCTCCAGACGCGTCCAGCGCATGCCGGGGTCGAAGTCGATGCCCGCCGGCCGGGTGTCGGGGTGCCAGGTGCGCAGCAGATACGGGCCGTCCTGGACGGCGAAGGCGCTGAACCGCGAACGCATCAGTGCTTCCGCGGTGGGGGCGGCGGCCGTGCCCGAGTGGTATCGCCCGCAGCACTCGGCGTAGGCGGCGGGCAGCCCGCAGGGGCAGGACATCGGAGTGGCGGGGCGTGCAGGACGTGCGGGGCGCTTGGTACGACGGGACATGGTTCCATCTGATCACAGGCGTACGCATGCCTGCGCCGCGATCCCAGGCGGTGGCGCCCTACCCTCTCAGCAGGCTTGAGGCTCCACCAGTTACACCCGCCTCTGCCGCTGCCCCTCCGATCCCGCCCCCCTCGACTTCGCGTCCAACCCCAACCCCAGCCCCCGACCCCGGACCCCGACCCCAACCCCGACCCCGACTAAGTCCCCGCCTCAATCCCAACCTCAACTCCGACAGGGAACCCACATGACCACAGCACGGGACCTGCTGATCGTCAGCATGGACGTGCCCGCCGCCGACGGTCCCGTCGAGCAGGGCGACCTCTCGCTGGCTCTCGCCGGAGCCGAACTCCTCGATCTGGCCGCCGCCGAGGCGCTCGGTGTGGCGGACGACCGCATCGTGCCGGGGCCGCCCTGCGACCTGGACGACGGGCTGCTGAGGGCAGCGGCGGCGGCGCTCGTACGGCAGGAACCGTACGAGTACGTCGAGGACTGGCTGTGGCGCCGGGGGCGGGGGCTGCGCGCCGTCTACCTCGCCACGTTGGAGTCCGAGGGCCGGGTGGTGCGGCAGCGGCACCGGTTCCATCCCCTCAGCAGCGGCCGGCCCACGGTGGCCGATTCGGCGGACCGGCGCCGGGCGGCCGAACGCTGGGCGTCGGGTGAACCCGTCCTCGCCGCCCTCGCGGCGGCGGTCAGGATTCAGGACGCGGCCGCCGACGAACTGGCGCGCCTCACCTCGGACACCGTGGTGACCGTACTGGCCGCCGTCGACGAGGCCGTCACGGAGCTGGCCGGCGAGCGGCAGCGGCGCACCATCGAGGACGCCGCGTTCGACAACATCTGGCGGGGCAGCAGCTGACGGCGCCGTCCGCTGTCGGCCATACGTGTCAGCTCATGGCCATACCGGGCGTTCTGGCGGATGACGTCGCGCTTCGGGCCCTACGGTGATGACGGTGCGTCAACACGTGCCAGTACGTGCGTCATCGGGCAAGGAGTTGCGGCATGGGGCAGAGGGTGCGCGTCCTGGTGGCGGTCGGCGTGCTGATGCTCGGGGCGGTGGGTACGGAGAGCGCTCCCATCGCCGCGGCGGCGCAGCGCGGGTGCCCCATGCCGCAGATCTTCGCCACCGACAACACGGCGATCATCACCGACCCGGCCGATCCCCGGCTCAGGACCCGCCTCATCCGCTTCGAGCACGATGTACGCGGGATCATTCACGCGAACGGTGCGCGTCCGGGTCCTTCGACTCTCCTCAACGGGGTCTTCTGGTCGGGTGAGTTGAAGGAGACCACCTACGAGCGCTCGCGGGAGTTCGAGGTCGGGCAGGTCAACCGTGACGGGCTGCATCACATCGCGGGGGTCATCGCCAAGCGGTACCACCAGGAGTCGGTGCTGACGTTCCGCTGTCTGGCGCCGGGCTCGCCGGAGGTCGACGCGGTCGAGATCCAGGCGCCGGGCGTGTCGGCGGCAGCGCTCCACGATGCCCTGGTCGCCGATCCGCGGGCCCGCGACGAGCTCGGCGGCGGCTCGGTCACCCTCGGCGGCCGGCTCGTCCTCGTCACCCCGCTCGCCGCTCTGCCGCTGGCGCGTACGTTCACCCGGACGCTCGGCGTGGACTGGGCCACGGCCCAAGTGCGGTACGGCGACGAGGAGTTCGTTCGCTGAACAGCGCGCCGCGTCGAACGGCGCGCCGCCTCCTATGGTGCGGCCGGGTCACCGCGGCGGGCCCCACACCTTGCGGCACACGCCGGCGGCTGATCTCACCTCCCCCGGACGAGCCGACCCCCGGCTCACGCCCGGCCCCGGGTCACGCGCTCAGCCCCGGGCCCCACGCCCCACCCCGGGTCACACCGCATCCCCGGCCTCATACCTTCCGCGCCACGCCCGCGTAGACGGGGATCGTCTCGTCGCCGGCGAGAGCGCTCTCACCGAGTTCCGGATGCCAGTCGGCGGCGAGGCCCACGCCCGGGGCGGCGAGTTCGCGGCCGTGGAAGAAGCGGGTGACCTCCGCCTTGGTACGGGGGCGCAGGGTGACGCCGCCGCTCTTGTAGAGCTCGACGGCGCGGGCCGCACTCTCGGGGTCGAAGTCGCCGGTGATCTGGGAGAGGACCAGGTAGCTGCCCGGCGCGAAGACGTCGAGGAGGCGGCTCACGATGCCGTAGACGTCGTCGTCGTCCCCGATGAAGTGGGTCAGGGCGATCAGGGAGACCGCGACGGGACGCTCGAAGTCCAGGGTGTGGCGGGCGAGTTCGAGAATGCGCTCGGGTTCGCGGGCGTCGGCCTGGATGTACTCGGTGACGCCTTCGGGCGTGGAGCGCAGCAGCGCTTCGGCGTGGCGCAGCACGATGGGGTCGTTGTCCGCGTACACGATGCGGGCGTCGGGCGCGGTGCGCTGGGCGACCTGGTGGAGGTTGGGCTCGGTGGGTATGCCGGTGCCGATGTCCAGGAACTGGCGTACGCCCTGTTCGGCGAGCCAGCGTGTGGCGCGGTGCATGAAGGCGCGGTTGACCCGGGCGATGTCCCGGCCGCGTGAGTCGACGGCGAGCAGTTGCTCGGCGAGCACCTCGTCGACCGGGTAGTTGTCCTTGCCGCCGAGGAACCAGTCGTACACGCGGGCCGGGTGGGGCTTGCTGGTGTCGATGTGGACGGCGGTGCGGTCTTGCCCGGTCATGTGCGCTCCATGGGGATGAAGGTCAGCGAACTGGGGTGTGCAGTACGGCGGTTGCGGCTCGTGCGGCCGGTGGTCGGTGGTCGGTGGCCGATGACTGGTGCCTGGTGGCCGATGGCTGGGTGGCCGATGGCTGGGTGGCCGGTGGCTGGGTGGCCGGTGGCTGGGTGGCCGGTGGCCGGTGTGGGAGGAGCTGGTGGATCAGGTCAGCAGGAAGTCGGCCTTGCCCGACTTGGCGCCCTGGATGAAGGCGGCGATCTCGCCGGGGGTGTAGATGAGCGCGGGGCCTTCGGGATCTGCGGACTGGCGTACCGCGACCCTGCCGTCGGCCAGTTTCATGGCCTCGAAGCAGTTGCCGCCGTTGCCGCCGCTCCAGGGCTTGTGCCAGCCCTCGGCGCCGAGTTCGGCGGCGGGCATACCGTTGTAGATGCGCCCGGCCGCCGGCCCGCCGTCGTATATGTGATCCATTCACAGCTCCTTGCGGAGACCCTTGAGGATCTCCTTCGTGCGTTGTGCAGTGGCGGCCTGAGCCGCCATGCGGTCCATGACCTCCAGGTGGGTGGCCACCTCGGGGCGCGCGTCGAGGTAGACGGCGCCGGTCAGGTACTCGCTGTAGACCATGTCCGGGAGTTCGGGCACGGCGAAACGGAAGAGGACGAAGGGGCCGTAGGTGCCGGGGTGGTGGCCGGAGGAGAACTCGGCCACCTGGACAGTGACGTTGGGCAGTGTCGAGGCCTCCAGGAGGCGGTCGATCTGGTCCCGCATCACCAGGGGCGTGCCGACCGGGCGGCGCAGTACCGTCTCGTCGAGGACGACCCACAGCCGGGGCGCGTCCTCGCGGGTGAGCAGGGACTGGCGTTCCATGCGCAGGGCCACGTGCCGCTCTATGTCGGCGTCGCTGGTGGCACCGAGGGCGCCGCTGCGCATGACGTGGCGGGCGTACTCCTCGGTCTGGAGCAGCCCGGGCACGAAGTGCGGCTCGTACGATCTGATCAGCGAGGCCGCGCCCTCCAGGCTGACGTACATGCTGAACCAGTCCGGCAGGATGTCGTGGAAGCGCTGCCACCAGCCGGGTTTGTTGGCTTCCTCGGCGAGGGCGATGAAACCTTCCGCCTCCGCGTCGGCGATGCCGTACGCCTGCAGGAGCAGGACGATGTAGGGGATCTTGAGGGAGACCTCGGCCATCTCCATGCGCCGGACGGTGGCCGGAGCCACCCGCAGCACCTTGGCCGCTTCCTCACGCCTGAGGCCGGCCCGCTCGCGCAGGTCCTGGAGGCGTCTGCCCAGCACGACCTGGCCCACGGTCGGGGCGGACCGGGGTTCACTCACTTCAGACCTCCCCACGCGCTGATGCGAGCAGTGTGCCACGTCGTTGCAGTCAGGAGAACGGCACTCTGCATTTTTCACAGTGCCTCTTGCCAAGTGTCCGCCGCGGGTACAAGGTAGGTCGGTGAACCAGTTCACACGCGGTCGTCAGGTGCAGCCTTGGGGGAGGCGGCATGGGGCTCCGCTTCCCCACTGTGAGGATTCCGGTCGTGGCTCCTGGTAACGCGCTCATCCCCCAGCTGACTGGCGCATGCTCCGGGACCGCTGTGCGGCGGTATGCCTTCGATGTACCGGCCCGTACCGATGCGGTCTCGGTGGCCCGTCGCCGCAGCAGGGAGAAGCTGACCGGCTGGGGGCACCACGAGGACCTGCACGAGACCGCCTCCCTGGTGATCTCGGAGCTCGTCACCAACGCCGTCATCCACACCGCCGGCGCCCACATACTGTGCGAACTCACCGATCTGCGGCGGGCCTTGCGGATAGCGGTCAGGGACCTGGGCTGCGGCCCGGCCGGGCCGCGCCTGTGCCACTCCGGTGAGGACGAGGAACGCGGACGCGGGCTGCTGCTCGTGGACGCGGTGAGCAGCGCCTGGGGCTCGCACGACGCCCCGTACGGACTCGGCCGCATCGTGTGGGCCGAGCTGGCGCACGAGGGGCCGGGCAAGGCGGTCCTTGAGTGCTGAGAGAGATTCTTCCCTGGGGACCCCGGGGCGGGCGACAGGGCCCGCGACCCGATGGGTCCGGAACCGCCGGGCCCCGTGGCCCCGTGCGCAGTGGGGGTGTGCACGGTGTGCCCGGGCCCGGCGGCTCCGCCGCTCGGTCCGGCGGCGGGGTGCTCCTGCCGTCGATCCGGCCGGCGACGCTGGGCCGGGACGCGGTGGGGGTGCCCGCCGCACACGGTTTCCGGCTGCTGTCCCGGCTTCCGAGCTCGGGCTGTGTGTTCGCCTCCGCCGAGTGGTGGTGGTGGATCGTGCCGGCCGGCTCCGACCATGAGCTGCCCTGGCCACGCCCGGTGCGGTACGCGCCGGGCGCGGTGGTGCCGGACTCCGGCGGGCCGCGCCTGATCCACTTCCCCGAGGGCCCGACGCCCTACACCCCGCCGATCCCGCTGTACCTGGTGGTATGCCAGCTGACGGGTACCGCGCCGGCCTGGGCCTGAGGAGCAGCGGACACCGCACCCGCCCGGCGTCACTCCGTGGGCAGGCCGTCCGCCGCCTCGGCGAGGGCTTCGAGGACCGGCCGGAACAGCGGGTGCCGCTCGGCTCCTCTGCGTACCGCGGCGAACACCCTGCGGGTCGCCGCCGGGCCCGCCACGGGACGCACCACCGTGTCCTTCTGCTCCATGCCGCGCAGCGCGGAACGCGGCACGAGCGCCACTCCGGCGCCTGCTCCCGCCAGCGCCACCACCGCCCGGAAGTCGTCGGAGGAGTGCACCAACTTGGGCTGGAATCCGGCGAGTTCACAGGCGAGCAGCATGACGTCGTGGCACGGGTTGCCCGGGTAGGGGCCGATCCAGTCGTCGTCGGCGAGCGCCGAGAGCGGCACGTGCGGGTCCTGCGCGAGGGGGTGCGCGGCGTGCAGTACGGCGTCGAAGGGCTCGGCGTACAGCGGGACGCGCGAGAGCCTGCTGTCGTCCTCGCGGGGCGCGCCCCGGTACTCCACGGCGAGCGCCAGGTCCGCCTCGCCGTCCAGGACCAGCGGCAGGGCCTCGTCGCCCTCGGCGTCGCGTACGCGGACCCGGATCGCGGGGTGGCTCGCGCGCAGCCGCACGATGGCAGGGGCGAGCACCTCCGCGATGCCCGTCGCGAAGGCGGCGACGGTGACCTCTCCGGCGGCGCCGCCCGCGTAGGCGGCCAGCTCCGCCTCGGCCCGCTCCAGCTGGGCCAGGACCGCGTGGGCGTGCTCCAGGAGGATCTCGCCGGCGGCCGTGAGCCGTACGCCCTTGCCGCTGCGGGTGAGCAGGGTGTGCCCGGTCTCCTGTTCCAGGGCGGCGAGCTGCTGGGAGACGGCGGAGGGCGTCAGATACAGCGCTGCGGCCGCGGCGGTCACCGTGCGGTGCTCCGCCGCGGCGCGCAGGATGCGAAGCCGGCGGGGGTCGATCACGCAGCCATTGTCGCGCGCGCGGCAGACCCGCGACGACGCACCTGCTGCGGCCGTCGGCCGCCCGGCGTGAGGCCGGCCCCTTGGCCGCCGGGGTGTGACGTCAGCGAGGTCAGCCCTTCATGGACGCCCGCGCGTCGACGAAGGCGGCCACCGTCTTCTCGATGTCCTCGGTGGAGTGCGCGGCCGAGAGCTGGACGCGGATCCGGGCCGCGCCCATCGGGACCACCGGGTAGGAGAAGCCGATCACGTACACGCCGCGCTCCAGGAGCAGCTCGGCCATGCGGCCCGCCTCGGCCGCGTCGCCGATCATGACGGGTGCGATGGGGTGCTCGCCGGGCAGGATCTCGAAGCCCTCCTCGGTCATCCGCGTACGGAAGAGCGTGGTGTTGGCGGCGAGCTTGTCGCGCAGGTCGCCGGCGGACTCCAGGAGGTCGAGGACCTTGAGCGAGGCGGCGGCGATGACCGGGGCGAGCGAGTTGGAGAACAGGTACGGGCGGGAGCGCTGGCGCAGCAGGGCGACGATTTCGGCGCGGGCCGCGACATAGCCGCCGGACGCGCCGCCGAGCGCCTTGCCGAGGGTGCCGGTGATGATGTCGACGCGGTCGCTCACGCCGTGCAGGGCCGGGGTGCCGGCGCCGCCGGGGCCGGTGAAGCCGACGGCGTGCGAGTCGTCGACCATGACCATCGCGTCGTAGCGGTCGGCGAGGTCGCAGATGTCGCGGAGCGGTGCGATGTAGCCGTCCATGGAGAACACGCCGTCGGTGACGATCAGGCGGCGGCGCGCGCCGGACGCCTCCTTGAGCTTGGCCTCCAGGTCGGCCATGTCACGGTTGGCGTAGCGGTAGCGGGCCGCCTTGGACAGGCGGATGCCGTCGATGATCGAGGCGTGGTTGAGGGCGTCGGAGATGACCGCGTCCTCGCCGTCGAGCAGGGTTTCGAAGACGCCGCCGTTGGCGTCGAAGCAGGAGGAGTACAGGATCGTGTCCTGCTGGCCGAGGAACGCGGACAGGCGGCTCTCCAGCTCCTTGTGGACGTCCTGGGTGCCGCAGATGAAGCGGACCGAGGCCATGCCGTAGCCCCAGCGGTCCAGGGCGTCCTTGGCCGCGGCGACGACCTCGGGGTGGTCGGCGAGGCCCAGGTAGTTGTTGGCGCAGAAGTTGAGGACGTCGCCCGAGGGCACGGAGACGGAGGCGCTCTGCGGGGTGGAGATCACGCGCTCGGGCTTGAAGAGCCCGGCTTCCTTGATCTCGTCGAGGGTCTTCTGGAGGTCGTCGCGGACGTTCGCGTACATGAGGGTTCAGCTCCTTGGGCGGGCGAGCGGAAGGGAGGAAGGCGGCCCGATCGGGCGTGGGGAGGGTCGGCTGCCTCCCGGGGCAGCGGCCCGTCGGGGATTGGGGAGGGGCGGCTGCCTCCCGGGGCAGCGGCCCGTCGGGGATTGGGGAGGGGCGGCTGCCTCCCGGGGCAGCGGCCAGGGCTGCCCCGGGGGCGGCTCAGACGGTCCAGTCGAGGATGATCTTGCCGCTGCGCGCGGTGGCCGCCTCGTCGAAGGCCGCGTCGAAGTCCTGGTAGCCGTACTTGCCGGTGATCACGGGGCTGAGGTCGAGCCCGCCTTCGAGCAGCACGGTCATGGCGTACCAGGTCTCGAACATCTCACGCCCGTAGATGCCCTTGATGGTGATCATCGAGGTGACGATCTTCGCCCAGTCCACGGCGAACTCCTGGGCCGGCAGGCCGAGCATCGCGATGCGGCCGCCGTGCGTCATGTTGGCGACCATGTCGCGCATGGCCTCGGGGCGGCCCGACATCTCCAGGCCGATGTCGAAGCCCTCCTTGAGGCCGAGCCGGGCCTGGGCGTGGGCGATGTCGTGCTCGGCGACGTTCAGCGCGAGGGTGGCGCCGGCCTTGCGGGCGATGTCCAGGCGGGACTCGCTGACGTCGGTGATGACGACGTTGCGGGCGCCGGCGTGCTTGGCGACCGCCGCGGCCATGATGCCGATCGGGCCCGCGCCGGTGATCAGCACGTCCTCGCCCACCAGGGGGAACGAGAGGGCGGTGTGCACGGCGTTGCCGAACGGGTCGAAGATCGCCGCGATGTCGAGGTCGACCTTGGTGCGGTGCACCCACACGTTGGAGGCGGGCAGCGCCACGTACTCGGCGAACGCTCCGTTGCGCCCGACACCGAGGCCGATGGTGGCGCGGCACAGGTGCCGGCGCCCGGCCAGGCAGTTGCGGCACTTGCCGCAGACCAGGTGGCCCTCGCCGCTGACCAGGTCGCCGACGGCGATGTCCTGGACGTCCGCACCGATCGCGGCGACCTCGCCGACGAACTCGTGACCGAGGATCAGCGGCGTTGTGACGGCGCCCTGCGCCCAGCCGTCCCAGGAGCGGATGTGCAGGTCGGTGCCGCAGATGCCGGTGCGAAGGACCTTGATCAGCACATCGCCGGGCCCGGTCTCCGGCTCGGGTACGTCCATGAGCCACAGTCCGGGTTCGGCGTGCTGCTTGACAAGTGCCTTCATGGGCGGTGCTCCCGGCGTACGGAGAGGGGCGGCCGGCTACCGAGGGGTGGCCGGACGTGGGGCTGACCGGACGTCCCGCTCGGCGTACCGCTGGACGTACTGATCCGGCGGACCGGGCGGGCTGACGAGCCCGGCCGATCCGACTGATCACCAATCTGCCCAGCCCCGGCCCCTGCGTCCATCGAGGATTTCTTAAGCGGGGCAACAGCCGAGCTTCACGCGCGCCCCTCACGACCCTCCACGCCCCGGGTGTCACGCGTACCTCTCCAGCCGCACCTGCCTCACTAGACTCACCGGCCCTGCACGCCCCGCAGGCCCGCCGAAGGTCCTCGCCGAGCGGGCCGAGCACTCCCGCTTTTGGCTGAAACCCTTCGGTACGGATGCGCTACGCATGGACCGGCGGTCGGCCGGGGGCGGACTGGAGGCGGGGCCAAAGGCAAGCTGCACAAAGGGCCGGGGCAAGCCGGCCCGGTGGCTCGGGCCGGCCATGTGCAAGCCGGGCTGGCGGGGCCGGCCCGGTGGTGCGGCCGGCCACGCGCGGGCCGGGCTAGCGGCTCGGCACCACGCTGAGATGGGCGCGTCCGCGCCGCGCGGCGGGCGGCCCGCTCTCACGCAGGACCAGGGTCAGCCGCCGCAGCCCGAACTGCCGCAGCGTACGCGGGGATTCGACCACCAGACGGCAGCTGGTGCGGCCGCGCTCGGGGTCGGGGTGACGTACCTGGCGGACCGTGCCGTCGTGGTGCACCGCAGCCTCGCCGACCGCGGCGACCCAGTGCGGAAGGCCGAGCCGGAAGGCGGCGTCCATGATCGGGTCGTCGGCGATCTCACGCCGGATGTCCAGCAGCCCGGGAGCGCTCTCATCGTCGGCGAACGCCTCGGCGAACTGGGCCATCAGCGGCAGGCACCAGGCCGTTTCGTGCTCGGCGAGCACGCTGGCGGCCTCCGGGTGGAACAGCACGAAGCGCAGGAAGTTGTGGTCGGGCATCGCGGTGGGGTGCGGCCCGACGCCGCCGAAGAGCGCGTCGTACGCCGGGTTGGCGTGCGCCACGCCCCAGCCCGGATCGAGCACCACGGACGGGAAGGGAAGCGCGTCCGTCATCGCGAAGTAGTCGTGGACATAGGCCCTGAGCTCGGGGTCGCCCGGGAGCCCTGGGGTGTCGTTCGTTACTGCCGTCGTGTCGTCGGCGGCGCGCTCCCCCGCGGCCGTCTGCTGTCCGGGCCGCTCCGGGACCAGGGCGAACGGGCGCCCCACCACCGGGACGTGCGCTGCCGGAACCTTGGTCACCGAATCCTTCGCCACCGATTCTTCCGCCATCGAGTACGCGACTCCTCTTGCTGGCCCGCGAGTGCGGCGGCCGGCCTTCGGGCCCGCCCGGGGCTCGGAGGGCGATCTTCACACCGCGTGGCGATCCTGATACCGCCGCCACAATGATGTCAAGCATCGTGGCATTCCGGCCCCCAGAAGCTTTGATTGCGCCACAACTGTGGCAAGTTCTGGTTGTTGTTGCCGGGACCCGCTAGCCTCCGGAGCATCCACTGTTGTGCCCACCGACTCGCATGATCTAGGAGAACTACTGGTGACGGACGGCTTCTTGGTTCCGGGACCGGCAGCCACGGGCCCCCTCGCGGCCGTCATCGCCCGTGTGGCCGAGCTCGCCGGAAAGCTCGGAATGGATCATGCGGACGTCTTCGACGTCCACCGGCTCTCCGAGGCCTCGGGCGTTCCCGCCGACGTGGTGGGCGCGCTGCTCGACGGGCGCCCGGCCGGCGAACCCGATCTGCAGGCGCGCTTCCTGCAGCGGTTCGGTCTGCTGCGCAGCACCCGGCGCAAACCCAACGGCCGTCCGCACACCCAGCAGGAGATCGCCGACGGCGCGGGCATGTCGCGCCAGCAGGCGGGCGCCCTCATCAACGGCGACCGGCGTCCCACCATGGAGCACTGCGACGCGATCCAGCGCTTCTTCGGCGTCCACGCGGGGTTTCTGACCGCCGACGACACCGATGCGCTCGGCGGGGCCCTGCTCCGCACCGAGCAGGAGCTGCTCCAGCAGCTCGCGGGCCGCGAGCGCGAGGGGGCGGCGCTCGGGGCGCCGGGCGGCGACGCGCTGGAGCGGCTGCTCCAGGACCACGGGGTGCGCGGGATCGCCTGGCGGGCCGCCCAACTCCCCACCGACAAGCACCGCGACAAGGTCACCGAGTGGCTGGACATGCTCCTGGAGAGCGTCAAGCGGTCGGAGTCCTGACGTGCCCCGCACCACCCGGCCCGCGCGGGCCGACGCGCGCCCCGGCCTGCGCGGACAACGGTGTCCGTCCATTTCCGGCCTCGCGGTGATGCCGAGTTCAACGAACTCCGGCTCAATGTCGACTGGATCAATCGCGCACGGCTCGGCAGAGTGCTGGACAGGGACGGGTTGCTCGACGAAGTGCTGCTCGATGAACGGCTTGCGGGGAGAACGGTGGGCATAGGCAAGGAGATGCGCCGGCTGTGCGGCGAGCTGGTCGCGGGAATCACGATCCCCGCCCCCGCGGAGCCGACGGCGCTGTACGCCGCCCTGTGCCAGGGCATGAGCCGGCGCCGGGGCCGTCCCGTGGAGTTCCGCATGGCGGCCTTCCCGCCCGGCACCGCGAGCGGCCTCTGGCTCGACATGGCCGACCGCGACCTGGTGGTGGTGGAGGAGCGCACCGCGCCCGACCATCAACTGGTCATCCTGGGGCACGAGTTGTGGCACATGGACGCGGGGCACGGGAGCCATCACGTGGAGGGCGCGGCAGTCGCGGCCCGGCTGCTCTCCCCGGGCGCCGATGTGAACGAGACCGTACGCAAGGTGGCGGCCCGCACCCGTTCCCACCTCGCCGAGGAGACCGACGCGGAGAGTTTCGGCGTGCTGCTCGGCAGCAAATGCCGCCCCTGGCTGGCCGGTTCGGGCGTGCGCGGGCCGGTGCGCCGCGATGTGCTCGCCGGTCGCATCGAGGCTTCGCTGGGATACCGCGGGCCACAGGGCTGAGGCGTGCAGGGTTCCTCGTACTACATTCCGGCGGGGGCGATGGCCACGGCCCTCGCGTTCAAGGTGCCGTCGCTGGTGCGGTCCTGGCGCGATCCGCTGATGTGGGCCGTGTGCGCCCTGCTCGCCATGGCCGGCCTGGTGTTCTTCTTCGCCGCGCCGCCAACCATCTCGAAGGTCAACCGACTCACCGGCGTCACCAACTTCTCGGCGCCGCTGGTGTACGCGCTGCTCAGCGGCTTCAGCGGGGCCTGCCTGGTCCTGCTCGTCAACTGGCGCGGCGGGCCGCCCGAACGGACCCGGCGCGTGTCACGGCGCTGGATCGCCGGATACAGCGTGCACATCGTCGCGCTCGTGCTGCTGTTCCTGCTCGGTGACGCCCCCGTGGAGCGCTTACGGGACCTGGACACGTACTACGCCAACACCCCGTACATCCGCGAGATGATCGTGCTCTATCTGACGGGTGTCACCGTCGCCGGGGTCACGATGAACGTCCTGTGCTGGCGCTGGGCGCTGCAGGTGCACGGCTGGCTCCGCATCGGCCTGCTGATCATCATGCTCGGCTACTCCTTCAACACCGCTTACGCGATCGTCAAGTTCGCCGCAGTCTTCGCCCGGTGGGCCGGCGGGGACTGGGACGGCCTGAGCACCGACCTCGCGCCGGTCCTCGCGTCCGTCGGCGCCCAGGTCAGCGCGGTGGGGTTCTGTCTCCCGCTGGTCTGCCAACGCGTGGCGGACACCTGGCACACGTGGGCCGACTACCGCCACCTCGGTCCGCTGTGGCGCGAGTTGCGCAAGGCCGTGCCGGGCCACCCGCGTGCGGGCCGCGTCCTGTGGTGGTCGTCCGCCGAACTGTCCCTGACACGACGCGAGTCGGACATCCACGACGGGCTGCTCGCCCTGCATCCTTACTTCGACCACCAAGAGCGGGCCCGTGCCTATGCGGCGGCCGAGGGGGCCGGCTGCCGGCCGGGGCAGTCGCAGGCGGTCGCGGACGCGGCGATGGTGACGGCGGCGGTCCGGGCCCGGCTCGCCGACCCCGAAGGCAGGATGATGGATTCGGCGGCCGGTGGCGTGGCATCCAGCGACGCCGACGGTCCTCGCGACCTGATGCGGATCTCCGCCGTCCTGCGGGAGGCACCCGACACCACGGCGGCCCCCGGGCCCACCGCCGTACCAGGGAGCGACAGGCGTTGAGCAGCCCAGGCCCATCCCGGCACCGCCCCGACCGGCGCCGCGCCGTCGTCATCGGCGGGGGGACCGCGGGCATGCTCGCCGCGGCTGCTCTGAGCGAGTACGCCGACGACGTCACCGTCGTCGAACGCGACACGCTCCCCGACGGGCCGCACCCCCGCAAGGGCCTGCCGCAGGCCCGCCACGCCCATCTGCTGTGGTCCGGCGGGGCCCGCGCCATGGAGGGCCTGCTGCCCGGGCTGAGCGACCGCTGGCTGGCCGCCGGGGCCCGGCGCATCGCGCTGCCCACCGGGCTCGTCTCGCTGAACTCCCAGGGCTGGCTGCGCCGCTGGCCCGAGACGCAGTACGTGATCGCCTGCAGCCGCAACCTGCTGGACTGGGCCGTACGCGAGCAGACCACCTCCCACCGGCGGATCGGCGTGCTGGACCGCACCGAACTCCTCTCCCTGGAAGGCGGCGCCGACCGGGTGACCGGAGTGCGGGTGCGCACCGACGCGGGCCGAGAGCGCGTTCTCGGCGCCGACCTCGTGGTGGACGCCTCCGGCCGCGGCTCGCGGGCCACGCGGTGGCTGGGCGCCCTCGGAGTCGCAGAACCCCGCCGCGAGGAGGTCGACTCGGGTCTCGCGTACGCCAGTCGCATCTTCCGCGCTCCGCCGGGCGCCGAAGACTTCCCTCTGGTGAACGTGCAGGCGGACGCGGGCCTTCCGATTCCCGGCCGCACCGCGACGATCGTCCCGATCGAGGGCGAACGGTGGCTGGTCACGCTCTCAGGAACGCGCGGGGGCCGGCCCACGGGCTGCGCCGAGGAGTTCGAGGCCTTCGCCCGTTCGGTGCGCCATCCCGTCGTCGGCGAGCTCATCGGCCCGCTGCACCCCCTGACGGACGTGGTGGTGACGCGCAGCACGGTCAGCCGGCGGACCTACTTCGAGCGGGTGAGGAGCTGGCCCGAGGGCTTTGTCGTCCTGGGCGACGCCGTCGCCACCTACAACCCGGTGTACGGGCATGGGCTTTCCGTCGCGGCTCAGGGCGCCGTCGCGCTGCGCGCGCATCTGGCGGCCCGGGGGCTGACCGCGCCGGGCCTGGCGGGCGGGGTCCAGCGCGCCGTGGCCCGGCCGGTCGCTCTGGCCTGGCAGCTCGCCGTCGGGCAGGACGTCCTGTACCCGGGCGCGACCGGCCCCCGGCCGGGCCGCGCGGCCACCCTGGCGCGCCGCTACGTCGAGCGGCTCCTGCTGACCGCGGCCGGGCACCCCGGCGCCGCCAGGGCGCTCTTCGACGTGATGACGCTTTCGGCGCCGCGCACCGCGCTGGTGGCGCCGCGCGTCGTGCTGGCCGCGCTGCGTGGCCCGGCACTGCCGGAACTGACGGGCCCTCCGCTGACTGAGCGTGAACTGTCCATCGTCCGGGGACCGCAGCCCACGCCCTGACGCACCACATCAACCGCCCTGCGTGCGACCAGGTTTGGGGTGGTGGTCGCCCCGCGATTTGGGGTCGGTATCGATGCTTCCATAGGATCCGGCGATGATCACCAGAAAACGTCTGGCGGCCGGAGTGTGCGCGCTGGCCGCCACGTTCGCCACCGCCGTCCTCCCGGCCGCGGACACGGCCTCCGCCGCCGCCGGGCCCGATGGACAGACCCCGCAGGCCGCACCCAAGGTCGACCTGGTCCTCGACGTCTCCGGCTCGATGCGGACCGCGGACATCGACGGCAAGTCGCGGATGGCCGCCGCCAAGCAGGCGTTCAACGAGGTACTCGACGCCGTCCCGCCGGAGGTCCAGCTCGGCATACGGACCCTGGGCGCCACCTACCCCGGCGAGGACCGCAAGGTGGGCTGCAAGGACACCCGCGCGCTCTACCCGGTCGGCCCGCTGAACCGAACCGAGGCCAAGACCGCCGTCGCCACCCTCACGCCCACCGGCTGGACCCCGATCGGGCCGGCGCTGCAGGGCGCGGCGGCCGACCTCAAGGGCGGTGACGCCACCCGCCGGATCGTGCTCATCACCGACGGCGAGGACACCTGCCAGCCGCTGGACCCCTGTGAGGTGGCCCGCGACATCGCCGCCCAGGGCATCCACTTGACCATCGACACCCTCGGCCTGATTCCGGACGCCAAGACGCGCGCGCAGCTCACCTGCATCGCCGAGGCCACCGGCGGCACCTACACCTCGGTGCAGCACACCGATCAGCTCTCCGGCAAGGTCAAACAGTTGGTGGACCGGGCGGCCGACCCGGTCGTCGTGCCCGTCGCCACCAGCGGCACCGCGAGCTGTGAGAGCGCTCCCGAGCTCAAGCCCGGCCTCTACACGGACCGCGAGAAGTTCGCCGAGCACCGCTCGTACAAGGTGAACGTGCTGCCCGGCCAGGAGCTGCGCGCCTCCGCCAGCATCGGCATGGACCGCCCGGCCAACCCCGATTACGGCATCCTGCTGCGTGCGCTCACCGCGCACGGCCGTGAGATCGTACGCGGCTCCGAAGCCGGCGACGGCCGGACCGATCTGATCTCCACGGGCCTTCGCTACCCCAAGGCCGCAGCCGACGACGCGGACGACAAGTCGACCCCGGAGTCGGTCTGCCTCCAGGTGTCCAACTCCTTCTCGGCGGGCCCCGGCGTCAAGACCGACCCGGGGCTTCCGGTGGAGCTCGCCATCGACGTGGTGGACGGCCCCGGTCACGCCTCCGACGTGGCCTCCTTCGGTCTCGGCCGGGGCTGGTGGCTGCTCGGCGCACTCGTGCTGGCCGGGCTCGTCGCGGGCCTGGTGTGGGGCTGGATCTCGCGCTGGCGCATCGCCGTCTGGCGGACCAACTGATGCCCAACCACACCTTCCACCCCGGGAACCAACTGATGCGTACGGTAGGGAAGTTGAAGGCCACCGCGGTGGCGGGTGCGCTGGCGGGCGCGGCGCTCGTGGGTGTCGGTGTCGGCACCGCCGTCGCCGACTCGCCCTCTCCGAGTCCCTCCGCGTCGACGAGCGACGTGGCGCCCACGGAGGCGGGGACGGCGTTCCGTACGGCGGTCGCGGTGCGGCAGGGCCGGCAGGCCACGGCGTCCGCGTCCAGCGGCGACTACCTGTACTGGATGTTCCCCGCCGACGCCGGGCAGCGTCCCACCGTCACGGCCAAGGTCACGCTCCCCGAGGCGGCCTCGCGGCACGGCGCGTCCACCTGGCGCATCGACGTGTACGACGGTCTGCGCCGCCGCCAGCCGTGCATGTACGGCATGCAGTCCGTGTCCGCGGCGCAGGACGCGGCCGCCGTGGAGCTGTCCTGCACCCTGCGGCCGACCGTGGCCTGGGCCGACACCTGGTCCACCGACCCGCTGCCGGGTACGTACTACATCCGCCTGACGGCGGTCTCCCTGCCCGAGACCGACCGGGGCCTGCCGTTCAAGGCCGAGGTCGAGCCGACCGTCCTGGACACCGGCGGCGCGCACGCCGTGGACGGGAAGCTGTCGACCCCGCTCGGCGCCAAGTCCGCGGTGGAGCCGGACGGCGGCTGGGCGTCGGGCTGGTGGAGCGACCGCTGGCTGTGGACGGGAGCGGGCGGACTCCTCGCGGCGCTCGCCGGCATCGCCGGCTACAACCTGACCCGCGGCCGCGGCCGCCCTTCGCGGGTGCCGCGGGGGGCGTAAGGGGCATAGGGCCGGAGCGGTGCGGGGAGATAGGGCCAGAGCGGTGCGGGGCGGCCCTTCGAGAGCGCTCCCGGGCGCAGGACGGCCGCCCCCACGCAGGACGGCCGCCCCCACGCAGGACGGCCGCCCCCACGCAGGACGGCCGCCCCCACGCAGGACGGCCGCCCCCACGCAGGACGGCCGCCCCCAC